>JASLEL010000379.1 GCA_030151145.1 Aquirhabdus sp.
ATCACCGGTGCCTCCAAGGTCAACCTGATCGGTCACAGTCAGGGCGCCATCGACATCCGCTATGTCGCCGCCGTCATCCCCAACAAGATCGCCTCGGTGACCGGTGTCGCCGGTCCTCAGCTCGGCTCGCCAGTTGCCGATACGATCAAGAGCGTGTCGCAAACGCCCGTCTTGGGTGGTGTACTGACGCCGGTCCTGTCGGGCCTCGTGAATGCCTTCTTTAGCCTCGTCGATGTCTCCTCGGGTCAGTACTACAGCCAGAGCTCGCTGGCAGGCCTAAATCAACTGACCACCCAAGGCATGGCCGCGTATAACGCCCAGTTCCCACAAGGCATGCCTGTCACGGCGTGCGGTCAAGGCGCAGCAACGGTCACCTCGCCAGATGGCAGCAACACCATTCGCTACTACTCATGGGGTGGTACGGGTCTGGTGACCAACCTGCTTGATCCATCGGATGCCCTGCTGACTGCAACCGGCCTGTTCATGAAGGGTCCAAGCGATGGTCTGGTCGGTCAATGCTCGAGCCACTTGGGCGTGGTGATCCGTGATAACTACAACCAGAACCATCTGGATGAAGTCAATCAGATCGCGGGCCTCGTGGACTACTTCTCCGTCAGCCCTGTCGTGCTGTTCCGCCAGCAAGCCAATCGTCTGAAGCAAGCTGGGGTTTAATGCGTTAAGTTAATATAAAAAATCCCGACAGTAGCTTGTACTGTCGGGATTTTTTATTGAGGTAAGCCTGCCGCTGGCCTCACTTTTGACTGGGCAAAAGTAAGCAAAACCCCCTTTTCGCACAAAACTCGCCATCCTTGGCTCGAACAATTGTGCTCAGCGTCCCTGCGAATAAGCAAAAGCAAGAGCAACTCACCTTAACGACACGTCACGTAGAATCACGACATCAATCGCGGCATCTTAGACACTTCCACCATCTCATGCTCCTCATCCACGAGGAACCCGCCACTCTGATGCTCCCACAGCCGCGCATAGATGCCATTCAGAGCCAGCAACTCGGCATGCGTGCCCTGCTCGACGATGCGTCCCTGATCCATCACCACCAGCCGGTCCATCGCCATGATGGTCGACAGCCGATGTGCAATCGCGATCACCGTCTTGCCATGCATCAGCTGATAGAGACTGGTCTGGATCGCGGCTTCAACCTCAGAGTCGAGCGCACTGGTCGCCTCATCGAGCAGCAGGATCGGCGCATCCTTGAGCATCACGCGCGCAATCGCGATGCGCTGACGCTGACCGCCGGAGAGCTTGACGCCGCGCTCACCGACATGAGCATCATAGCCCTGACGCGCATTGCGATCGCTTAAGTCAAGGATGAATTCGTCCGCCTCAGCGCGCGTCGCCGCCGCGATCATCTCCTCCTCCGTCGCATCGGGTCTGCCATAGAGGATATTGTCCCGCACCGAGCGATGCAGCAGCGAGGTATCCTGCGTCACCATGCCAATATTGGCACGCAGACTCTCTTGGGTCACGGCTGCGATGTCCTGACCGTCGATCAAGATACGCCCCGCCTGCGGCTCATAGAAATGTAACAGCAAATTAATCAGCGTCGACTTGCCTGCACCCGAACGCCCGACCAGACCGATCTTCTCACCGGGACGGATCGACAGGGTCAGATCATCCAGCACGGGACGTCCCGTATGATAAGCGAAGCGCACATGGTCAAAGGTGATGCGGCTCTCCGTCACGACCAACGGCTGGGCATTCGGGACATCTTGGATCGCCTGCGGTTTGGTCAGGGTAGTGATGCCGTCCTGCACGGTGCCGATGTTTTCAAACAGTGACGACATCTCCCACATGATCCAGTGCGCCATGCCGTTTAAGCGCAGCGCCATCGCGGTAGCAGCCGCGACCGCACCGACGCCGATCTGCCCCAGCGACCACAGCCACAGCGCCGTGCCTGCGGTGCCGAGGATGAGCAGCATATTTAAGCCGTGATTGATGATCTCAAAGCCGGTCGCAAGGCGCATCTGCCCGTGCACGGTAGTGAGGAAATGCTGCATCGACGACTTGGCATAGCCAGCCTCGCGTCCGGCATGAGAGAAGAGCTTGACGGTCTGGATGTTGGTATAGGCATCCGTCACGCGCCCGACCATCACCGAACGGGCATCGGCCTGCGCCTTCGCCACGCGTCCCAAGCGCGGAATAAAGTAATACAGACTGATCACATAGGCGATGAGCCAGACAAAGAACGGCAGCAGCATCCACGCATTAAAGGAGCCCATCACCGCCGTCAGCGTCACAAAGTAAACGGTAATAAAGGCAAAGATATCCGCCATCACCATCCACACATCACGCACCGCCAGCGAGGTCTGCATCACTTTGGTCGCGATGCGCCCGGCAAAGTCATCACTAAAAAAACTGATGCTCTGATTCAGCATGAGACGGTGAAACTGCCAGCGCAGCCGCATGGGAAAATTACCCAGCAGCGCTTGCTGCTTGATCATCGACTGCAGCGCGACGAGCAGCACGCTGCCCATGATGATGCCCGCCAGCCACAGCAGATGCCCGCCCTCCTGATCCCACAGATGCGCCGGCTGGATATGACTCAGCCAGTCCACCATGCGGCCCATCATGGCAAACAACATCGCCTCAAACACCCCGATCACCGCAGTCAGCAGCATCAGCCCCAGCATCAAGGTACGACTGCCCTCAGTGCTCTGCCAGATAAAGGCAAAGAAGCGCGGCGGCAACGCACTAGGCTGTGCCTCAGGATAGGGATTCACCCGACGTTCAAACCAGCTCAGCATGATCACATCACCAACTCAAATCAGAGCCCTGAATCTTATAACAGAACCATCATCCGATCAGCACCCAATCCGCATCCAAATGGATAAAAATCTGCAAAAATCATCCTGACATCCTGCTGCAACATCTTCTATCCATATTGTCGTGTTTATCTGCTTACGAGTCCAGAATCTGCCTTTATGATGGAGCTTATGTAACCAAATTGTGATTTGACTGTAAACGGCTTGTCATCAGATGACACTCATAATGTTGAACCATATAGTTCACAACCATGACTGTTGGGCCTCGCCAATGTTTGCAGAAGACTTTCCCCGCAAGAAAGCCCGCATCGAAATCATTCCCATGATCGATGTGATGATGTTCTTGCTCGTTTTTTTCGTCCTGATCAGCATTAACGTGATTCCGGCACTGGGCATCAAGACGACCTTGCCCACCTCCTCGACCGCACAGGAAGTCAAAGTCGTTACCAATGTTGTCGTGACCTTGGCCAAGACTGGTGAGCTGCAGGTCAACGGCAAAAATGTCGCATCGCCCAAAGATCTGCCCGCTGCCATTCATATGCTTGAAAAGCCCGACAGCAAGATGGTCATCATCGTCAATGGCGATGCAGCGGTCGAGATGCAGCGTCTGATCGACGTCATGGATGCACTCAAATCCGGCGGCTTTGATTCCTTTGCCATCGCGACGAAGAAGAAATGACGCAGCCAGCCCTTCCCTTCGGACATCAGCTGTATCTGTATCGCCGTCAAGCTGCGGTGGGTGGTGTCGTGCTGATGAGTGCGGGTCTGATTCTCCTGACCCTGCATCCGCTGGTACCGCGCCCGGTGGTCAAGCCTGCGACGCCGACCACCATCATCATGCAGGATCTGCCGCCTGAGCCACCCAAGCCCAAGGTCGTCGAGCCTAAGCCCATCCCGAAGCCTGAGCCGGTCAAACCGACGCCGCAGCCACCCGTGCCTGCACCCGCGCCCAAGGTCGTCGAGTCCAAGCCTCTGCCAGTGCCCGTGACGCACACCAGTCCGGTACCGACGCCGACTACCGTACCCGCTCCGTCGCCTGCACCTGAGAAGCCCGCGCCGACGCCAGCGCCTGCCACACCATCGTCCCCACCCGTCGCCAAAGAAGCGCCAAAAGCAGAACCCAAGGCCGAGCCAAAGGCGGAACCGAAAGCAGAGCCGCCCAAAGCCTCAAGTCCAGCCGCAGGATCGGACTACACCGGCAAAATCCGCGCACAGCTGAACGCGACCAAACGCTACCCGACCAGCCGCTCCGCCAGTGAGCAGCATCCACGCGGCACGGTCGGTTTGAGCTTTACCTTAAAACGCGACGGCAGCATGGTGGGCGACCCTGAAATCACCAAGTCCGCCAACAATATGGATTTGGACAACGAAGCGCGTAAAACCATCAATCGAGCCACATTCCCGCCATTTCCTGACAATGCATTTGCTGGGGAAAGCACGCATACCTTCACCGCGGACTTAACCTTCGAGCCGCCCGGTGGATGATGTAGACAACATCTGTTTTGAAATGAAATTCATATCCATTGTTTCTTTTGTATTTTTTCCTAAATAGGGGATGTTTTACCATGGCAACACAGTTCAAGATGACACGCTTGGCGGTACTGGTATCGGGACTTTTCGTCACCGGTTACGCCGTCGCCGATGACAGCAACAGCTATGTCGGTAACATTACCGTACAAGGCCAGGACCAAGGCGGCACCAACAGCGGCCTGATCCAGCAGGAAGACAGCCCAAAATCACGCAGCTCGGTCACCAAAGCCGAAATCGACAAGAAATCGCAGACCAATAACCCCTACCAGATGCTGAACCTCGCTCCCGGCGTGAATACCTACGACTATGACGGGACCGGTCTGTTTGGCGGCGGTATGCGCGTGCGTGGCTTTAACAGCGATGAGCTGGGCTTCACCGTCGATGGCGTACCGGTCAACGACTCCGGTAGCTTTGCCGTGTATCCACAGGAATACGCCGACTCCAACAACCTGTGTAATATCTTCGTGACCCAAGGCTCGACCGACATCGACGCCCCGCATATCGGCGCATCGGGCGGCAACATCGGCATCAACACCTGCGACCCAGAAGACAAGCATCGCCTGCGCATCAAGCAAACCATCGGCTCGAATGAGCTGACCTCAAGCTTCATCCGTATCGACACCGGTCGCTTCCTCGAAGACACCACCAAAGCCTTTGTCTCCTACTCGCATACCGAGGCCGACAAATGGAAAGGTGAAGGCGAAGCCAAAAAAGACCATGTGGACTTCAAGATCACCAGCGATGTGGGCGGCGGCAGCAATCTGTCTGCGGGCCTGATCTACAACCGCGCCTTCAACAACAACTATCTGATGCCGACCAAGGCCCAGATCGCCAAGTTCGGCTACAACATCGATTACGGCACCACCGCACCCGTGCATCAGCCAATCAATGGTACTGCGACGCTGAACGACACCACCTATGCACCGAACGCCAACATCACTACCGGCAACAACCTCGGCTACTATGGTCTGTCGCTGAATCCGTTTGAAAACTTTATCACCACCTTCAAAGCCCATATCGCCTTTAGCAACAAAGTCTCTTTCGACCTCGACCCATACCTGTGGTACGGCTATGGGACCGGCGGTAACGAACTATTCTCCCTGACTGAAGGCCTGAGCAGCACCAAGCTGAACGGCGGCGTCGGTGACTTGAACGGCAATGGCAATACCAAAGACACCCTCTACTACTACAACGGCAGCCTGACCCGCACCTGGCGTCCGGGTGTGACCTCCAAATTCAACTTCCAACTGGCAGATAACAACCAGCTGCAAGTCGGCTACTGGATCGAGAAAGCCCGTCAAGCCCAGACAGGTCCTTATTTGCCGATCGACAACTTCGGTAACAGCCTTGATCCATGGGAAAGCAACACCGGCCTGTATGCCACCTATGCCAATGGCCTGCCCTACCAATTCCGTAACTGGAACACGGTCTCGACCTCGAGCAAAGCCTTCATTCAGGACAACCTGAGCCTGCTCAAGGACAAGCTGAACATCCAGCTCGGCGTCTCCTACGCCAGCACGGACCGTGACTTCACCAACTACCCGAACAGCGGTAGTGCAGGCTCTGCCAGCTACTATGAATACAAGAAGACCTTCAACAAGGTCCTGCCGAGCCTCGGCGTCAGCTACCACTTTACGCCTGAACATCAGGTGTACTTCAACGCTGCCGAAAACTTCAAAGTGCCCGGCAACTTCACCTACTCTGGTCTGCTGTCTGGCGGTACGATCGTGAACGGCGTCTACACTGGCGGTACGGTCAACGCACCGAACGTCGTGCCTGAGACCTCCAACAACTTTGACTTAGGCTACCGCTATCAGGGCAAAGTGCTGACCTTCTCCGGCTCGCTGTACTATGTAGACTTCAAGAACCGCATCGCCTCGGCCTTCGATCCTGTACGCCTGAACAAAGTGGACTACAACGTGGGCGATGCACCGAGCAAAGGTGCCGAATTTGAGCTGGGCTATCAGTTCCTGAACCACTGGACTGCCTACAGCTCGCTGACTTACATGAAGAACGACACGGCCAAAGACATTCCAATCTCCGCGACCCTGACTCTGCCATCGAAAGGCAAGGCCCTGCCGGATGATCCAAACTGGCTGGCAGGCTTCAGCCTCGAATACGCGCGTGACCAGTGGTACATCATGGGTCAGGCCAAGTACACCGGTCATCGCTATACCACACTGGTGAACGACGATGCGCTGGGCGGCTATACCGTATTCAATCTGGATGCAGGCTACAAACTGCCGTCGTTCCAGTTCGTCAAAAATCCGAAGATCACCTTCAACGCCTATAACCTGTTTAACAAACAGTTCCTCAATCTGAACACCAGCAGCGGTAGCGCATTCACCACCAATGCCCTGCCTGTCGCAACAGCAAATGGCACGATCTCAGCCAACACCCCATCGTTCGTGGTCGGTGCACCACGTACCTTCGCCGTGACCCTGCAGGCTGACTTCTGATCCAGAAGTCACCCTTTACACATAGGATAAAGCTATGAGCTATCTGATGATTCTGCATGAAGTAACGTTCTACGCGTTATACATTGCCATCGCGATCACGGCGTTTGTCATCATCGAGCGTTTGATTTTCTTTAGCACCACGGTCAAGAAAACCCGTGCGCTGGATGCCTCGCTGAAAACCACCAACACACCGGATGCATCCGTACTGACACACGACAGTGTGCCGGTACAGGTCGCCCGGACCGTGCTGGAGCGCATGCCACTGGTCCGTACCCGCCATGACTTAGAGGACCTCTCGCAAGAAGTCTATATCGAAGCCAAAGGCAAGCTGGCCCAGCACCTCTGGCTGCTCGACACCATCGTCACGGCAGCCCCGCTGCTGGGACTGTTAGGGACCATCTTTGGCATCATTGAGACCTTTACCACGCTGGCCTCCTCCGGCATCTCCGATCCCAAAGGTGTCTCTGCCGGGATCGGTACGGCGCTGTTTGCTACGGCTTTGGGGATTGCCACCGCGCTGTTTGGGCTGCTCTTTCTGAACTACTTCAATGAGCGTCTGGAGCGTGCCGGTGAGCAGATCAAGGTCCTGATCCTCAAGCTCATCACGGGTCGTTCCCCGCAAAACTAAACGGACCCAAGCAAGGCCCACAAAAAAGCCCTCATCGATATGAGGGCTTTTTGCTTTCTGTCATCACGACCTTTGACTTGCCGATCAGCCGATCCGCGCCTGAATGCGGTCACGGATATCCTCAAACAAACGGAAATAGACACTACGGGCAAAATGACTATCCGCACCATGATCCCGCTCGGATGGATCCGCCACATAATCATCAATGCGCAGGTAAGTCACACGCGCATCCTCAGCGGCAAGCTGCCCGAGTACGTTATTCAGCGCATTGAAGCGATGCACGTCGATGAGTTGTCCTTCAGGATCGAGTTTCTGTCTGGTGGCACCGAGCAGGAAGACATGAGCCTCCGGCGGTAGCCGCTGGATGATGGAAGACAGATTATCCTTGGTGACATGCTCTGCGATGGTGCCTTCGTATTCGAAATTTTTCAGCTCATGGATACAGGGTAAGATCACAGGACGACGCGGATCATGCTCAAAGTCGGCAAGGTTGATCTCATTCGGGTCTATCGTCGTCACCAGCGCGGGTGGCAGGCCGATATTGAGCTGCACGCGAAAGCCCTGCTCGCGGTGCCGGTACACCACCGGACTCGGCTCGGCCCAAAAACCAAAGATATAGACACTCGCTCCGGATACCTCCAGCAGTCTCGACTGAAAATCCGAATCCTGATACCCGAGTGCCCGCAGCGAGTGCAACTGCGCATCGCTGAGATCATCCACCGCCAGTCTGAACATCTGACTGTGATCAAAGCGGACCTCCATACCATGCCGCTGGAAAGCAAACTCCTGCACCAGCTCCTCGGTCAGAAGCTCAAAATAATGCGCCATCGCGACCATCTCGCAGCCGCCACGGATATAGATACGGGGGATTTTCTTGATGGCGGCTGCACCGCGACCCTGCCCTTGCTGCGGCGTATCATCCACGCGGATCCAGTCGATCTGTGCATCCGTCCGCGTGATATCGGTCAAGACGGTGCCCTGGATCTGGATCTCAGGTCGCCCCAGCCGCTGATACAGCCACGTCTCGACCTCCATGCCCAAGGTGCGGCAAGAGAAACAGTAATGGATCAGGTGCGGATTCATGGCATGCAGACCCTTGCGCTGGATATAAATCCCGCAATAGCCATAATCGCCATAGCGATCCACCACACGGACCAGACCCGCCTGTATATCCATACCGCTCAAGAGCACGCGCAGCGCATGGCGTGCAGCGTCCTGCTCTTCGGGTAAGCGCAGCTTGGTGAAATTGAGTTGATTGGTACGATTGATCAGCTCGATGGCGCGGTCGATGTTTTTGTCGATGTCGTGATCGATTGATACGCGGATGTCGCTGTCACGCAGGAAAGTATCATCACTGCTGGCCTGTGCCTTAAATTCAGCCCGCTGCTCCAGCAGCTTGTACTGCGCCAGACGGGTCAGGTCATGATCGTCTTTGCCTGTGCATAAAGGACTCGCCAGCAGACCGGCAATCACCTCCGGCCCTGCGATCTGGATGCCGTCGACATAGCGTGCGGCTTCGGCGAGGTTCATGGGATTATCATCGATAAAGAGCACCGTCGGCGCACGCAGTTGCACGGACTCGATCAGTTGCTTGAGGCGCGGACCTTTACTGCTCCAGTCGATACTGGGAAAAATAAAATAATCCCAGAGTCCACGATCACGCAAGATCCGCTCAATCTCGGCGTGATCATTGCGCGAGCAGATCGCGCTCATGATGCCGCGCTGCGCCAGCGCAATCACCGTATCGTGATGGGCCTGCAGATAGGTGATGCCGCCTTCGGTCAGCGTGCCTTGCCAGAAGACCTCGTCCAGATCCCAGATTACGAGGCGTATGTGTTCGGCGGTGTCATGCAAGATTCCGTACTCCAGCTGGCGGCCCACTGCGTAAATCCCAATCCTATCAATATCGACGATGCTTTGATGACGGTCACGACATCACCGAAGCTGAGGCCAAAGCTAGCATGATTTGAGCGAGAGGACTACTGATGGATGTGGGGTGCAGGAGGCTGTTTTTATGCTTGATTTACTTGCTCGCGCACAAAAGGCCAAATACCTGAAGGTCGCTCATATCCGGGTCGAGGTCGATAAAATCCGGGTTATCCGAATCATACTCGACGGAATGGACCATCATCCCCTCGCCGTGCGGTTGTTCATAATATTTAATTTGCACCGCTGCGAGCTTCCGCGCCGAGCAATCCGCCACCTCCAGCATCAGCGCGGATGAATAGTGCGCATCCGGCTGATCAGATGAGGTTTGCGGTTTGGCGTACTCCTCCTTCACCCAGCCCTTGACCAACTGATCCGTACGGCTGATCGACGAGGTATCGACAAAGATTTCATTACCATTGGAGTAGACCTTTACCGACTGCCAGCTCGCAGCCATCGCCGTCGAGCACGCCAGCATGCCGACCATGGACATCATCCACACCATATTGCTACGCATACACCACCCCACCGTGATGAGTATGACCACCAGCATAGCGCAGTTGGATCGCCTTGCAATGGCAGAATTCACCCATTCCACACACCATCACACCCATCAAAAGCGCCATAAAAAAAGCCATCCGTAGATGGCTTTCTGATCCTCCTCAGCAGGCACAGCGGCGTACTGAGGAGGCGGATGCTGCGGGGATTAAGCACCCAAGGACGCAATCGCCGCATTAAACGTGCTGCTTGGACGCA
>JASLEL010000078.1 GCA_030151145.1 Aquirhabdus sp.
GGCTCATTGGCTATGTACGGTCAACATCCATCAGAAACTGTCGCATGCGAGCGGGGATGCTTTTAAATCCGGCATAATCCTGCGCAATATACAGGCTGGACTGTGGCAGGACCGCATGCAGTGCCTCTGCCGATGAGACCGGATGAGAGCGATCACCCACCCAGCCAAATATGGCAGTGGGAATCTCTGTGAGACGGGTAAACTGTGTGCGCGGCGGCAGATTGCTTGCCGCTGCACCGCGCAAGAGATGCCAGAGGGTCCGGCGATGAAGTGGTGCGATGCCTTCAGCCAGCCCCGCCAGCCGCTCTCGCTCAGCCTGTACCAGCCAGTCTGGCAGCATGCGATCAAGTCCACGCGCGCTCAATGCAGCAAGGCGCCCTCCGCCGAGCAATCCGCCAGCCACTGCCATACTCTGATAAAAACGCCCCTGTGCAGCCCGGGTTTCCCAGAGCGTCGGCGGAATCACCAAAAGCAGCGCCCGGATACGCTCGGGTGCCTGTAGCGCCGCATTCAGTGCGGTAGCACAGCCCATCGACGTCCCGCCTGCGATAAAGCGCGTTTCACCACAGGCATCGGCCAATGCCAGCATGTCTTGGCCCAGATTAGCCCAGTGATAGTCAGCAGCATGATAGGTAGGTTGGCTCTTGCCATGACCCCGTGCATCATAGCGAATCAGTCGGATCTGTTCAGGTGTTTGTGCCCATTCAAACCAGTCCAGTCGGTCTTCAGCAGCCATATTCATCATCAGACCATGCGCCCAGATGAGCGGCGTTCCATGACCCTGATCATCGACATTCAGATTGACGTCACGGATGTGCATAGCAGAGTTCCTCGGGTGGATGGTTGCTGTCAGATATAGACCTGAGACGATAAGACGACTATCGCATTGCACAGATGAATGGGCAACCATATGATGCGGCTGTGCTCAAGCCCAGCCGTATGGTTTCAGTTTAAACCTTGGGCTTATGTCCAAGGTCAAGCCGTTTTTGCAGTTTATGGTGATCATTGATCATGGTGCGGATGTGTGGCCTGAGTTTGAGCAGGGTCGTGTGATGGCCAAGGGAAGGGCAAGCGAACGTCGATAGACACGTCAGTTGCTGACGGGCGATGAGTTTAAGCCGCTGTGTACTTAATGATTCAGGCTCATGATTCAGGCTACAGATGGCTGTGCATATGCGACATCATCCGGCATGTGCACGCGCGCACTACGGGTGGCGAGCCATAAGCGCTCTTTGAGCTTGCGTTTGGCATAAGGGATGATCTGATGCAGAGCGGTGCTGGCGCTCTGATCATTCATCAGGGCCGTGTGATCGCTGATGATGCCGAGGGTGAGCGTCTTATGGGCAGGCAAATGATCGATCACGATCTGCCAGAAACGCTGATACCGGGCTTCGCAGGTGATATCGATATGCAGACCGGCAACGGGCAGGTGGCAGGCGAGATTGAGATTCTCGCCCAGCGTGCCGTAGTAGCTGGCAAGAATCAGGCCGAGATCGCGCCGCTGCAGCAGGTGGTAGACCCGTTCAAAGGCATTTTTCCAGATTTGCGGCAGTTGCAGTACGAGGATAGGCTCGTCGATCTGCACCCAGCGCACGCCTTCGGCCTGCAACTGATCAAATAACTGGGCATAGACCGGAATCAGTGCATCCAGCAGCGACAGCGTACCCGTTGTATGCGCTGATGGCGTAGTAGTGTCTGCACTGCTCAGACTTGACAGGTAGAGGAAAGTCAGTGGTCCCGGAATGATGACTTTTAAGGGCCGATCATAGGTTTTGGCGCGTTTGATTTGCGCCAGCAGATCGCTGAAATCCGCAGTAAATACGTGGTCTGGTGTAAGTACAGGCACACGATAAACCTCACCTGAATCGCACCAAGTCGCGTTAGCAAATGACATCACTGGACGGACATCCGTGTGCCAAATCCCGAGACGGACGGCATGTGCCAGTATCGCGTCCTGCAGATTTGCACCATTGACCGTCAGCAAAGCAAGCCCATCGTCTATCTGAGCCTGCCAGGACGTATGCTCTCTTGCGATGAGATCTGGCTGGGTATGGCGTGTCACGGCACCCAGTAACTGAGCCTGCGGGATTTTTGTAGGATTTGAGGTGAGGGTATGCATAAGCGGCGTAGATGCTTTTCGGTGATCCTGCAGTATGCCGAGACCCTAAAGGTGAATCAAACTCATCTTTTTCATGTTAAGATGAATAAAATTTAAAAAATGAAGGCGGGATTATGCTGGAGATACGTCATTTAAAGACCTTGAGCGTCTTGCGGGAGCAGGGGTCGCTTGCGGCGGCGGCGGAGCAATTACATCTGACGCCCTCGGCGCTATCACATCAACTGCGTGAGCTCGAACAATGGCTGTCGCTGACCGTGGTCAATCGCAAGACCAAGCCACTGCAGTTTACCGCTGCGGGTCTGCGGCTGTTGCAACTGGCCGATCAGGTGTTGCCTCTGGTACAGCGTGCGCGTGTTGAGCTGACAAGGCTCGCCCATGGACAGACGGGGCGGCTGCGACTGGCGTCAGAGTGTCATAGCTGCTTTGATTGGCTGATGCCGGTGCTCAATCGTTATCGGCAGGATTTTCCGGATGTGGATCTGGATTTTGCCAGCGGTTTTGAGCCTGCGCCGCATGAGTTGCTCAGGCAGGGTGAGATAGATCTTTTGATCACGACCGATTGTCCGGCGCTTGATGATGTGCATTATGTGCGTTTGTTTGACTACGAGTCGCGGCTGGTGCTTGCGCCCTCGCATGAGCTGGCATCCGCCGCGAATATCACTGCCGACAGCGTCGCCAGCCAAACCCTGATCGCCTATCCGGTCGACTCCTCGCGCCTCGATGTGGTGGCGGGCTATCTGGCACCCAGCGGACTGGCACCGGCCAAGGTGCGGACCACGGAGCTGACGCCAATGCTGATCCAGTTGGTCGCCAGTGGCCGTGGTGTCGCGGCATTGCCGGACTGGGTCGTGCGTGAATACGAACAAAAAGGCTGGGTGGTCAGCCGCCGTCTGCATCGGGAGGCGGATGATGACGGCGTCTGGCGGACCCTCTATGCGGCTGTGCGCCGTGCAGATGAAGCGCAAACGTATATGAAGGGTTTTTTGGATATGTTGGTCCGCATGACCCAAAATCGAGCGTCACTCTTGCCTTAAGCCTGAGTGATGGTCATGGTGTGTCAGGAACTGTCAGGGCAGACTTTGCTCGGAATCATGTAATTGGTACAGTGCAAATGCATGTAAGCATTTGTCTGATCAAAAAATAATCCAAAGTCGATATTGTATGGCCGCTATAGCGACGGTCATTGGGCGTGATGTTTTTTCGACTAAAAATGGTAAAAAAATGTCAGTTATTGCGCAATTTTCTTCCTGCAATCCTTGTGGAATATTGCGTGTAGTCAGAGGCGTATGTACACTGATACCAGATGCAGAGAAGGGAACTCTCGCAGGAATCGCTCCGGGATTGCGGGCGATCATGGAATGGGAGCGATCAGATGATCGACAAGCGGTATCATGTTTTTATCAGTACTACGGGCGCCGACATGCAGCCTGAGCGTGCCGTGCTGACACAAACGTTGGCTAGTCAAGGTTTCTTTTCGTGGGGATTGGAAGTCCGTACGCCGCTCACGACCGCATTTGCGCGCCGTCAGATCGATGATTGCGATTACTTTCTGCTGATGCTGGGTTCGCGTTATGGCGAGCTGTCGGCATCGGGCGTGAGTTATGTGCATCTGGAATATATTTACGCCATCACCAAACAAAAACCCGTCTTTGTCATCCTGCATGAGACGCCCGAGAGTCGTGATGCAGAATTGCATGAGCAGACTGACGAGGGGCGGGTCAAGTTTCAGGATTTTCGCCGCCAGCTCCAGCGCGAGCGCGACATGGTGGTGACGTATCGTGAGCCACGCGAGCTGGAAGTGATCTTGCGTCATGCCATGCCGCAATTGACGCAGCGTTATCCGGCGGTGGGCTGGGTGCGTCCAAATGATGCACCGCTCAAAGCCCTGCAGGCCGAAAACGAAAAACTGCGCCAGCGTATCGAACATCTGACCACGCTGGGCCGGGGCCGGACCATGACCCGCGCTGTCTATCTCTTGGATGACGAGCAGAATCCGCCGTCGATGCTGGAGCTGCCGACAGTCAGTGGTGAAGAAAAGGTCGCTTTTGACTATCGCGTGCATGCGTATCAGGATGGTAATTTCAAAGAGCTGCGCCCACGGCGTGAGATGACGTGGAACGAGATTCTGTATGCAGTCGGGGCGGGCTTTCAGCCTGCTGCAGCCGAAGAGCATTTTGCGCAGGTGATGAATGAATACCTGAACTACGATGCCCTGCAGGATGTGCGTGAGTTCATGCCCGGTGCGCATGCGACGGCACGCTGTCAGATCAATGTACGTGCGCTGCATGCGATCAAGATGCAGTTCAAGCATAACAAATGGATCGTTCCGGTCGGCCGGGACGAGCGCCATCGTATCCTGTGGGAGCTGTCTGCGACTGGCGAAGCGCAACTGAATATGCTGATGCAGCAGCAGAAAGATCGGGTTAAAACCGGTACGCCAGTACCTACCCCAGCAGTCACCGCCGGCGGAGTGTCTTCGCAGTCTTAAGCCGCTCCGCTATACTTCCCTTCGCTGCTTCCATTCTTCTTCTCTTCTGATGCCTATCGTGCAGTCGTGTCGATGGCACGCTGCCTGAGGTATGCTCATGTCTACGCCTGATCCTGTATCGAACCGCCGGACGGCGGTATTGCTGGTGAATCTCGGTACGCCTGATGCGCCCACTGCGCCTGCGGTACGACGCTTCCTGCGTGAGTTCCTCTCGGATGGACGGGTGATCGAGATCCCGCGTGTGCTCTGGCAGATCCTGCTGTGGCTGGTGGTGTTGCCGTTTCGCCCCAAGCGGGTGGCACGGGCGTATGCGGCGATCTGGCGGGGCGATTCGCCGATGCGTGAGATTCTGCTGGCGCAAGGTCGTGCGCTTATGGCGTTGTTTCAGGGCAAGCCCTTGACCGATCATCTGATCGTCAAGCCTGCCATGACCTATGGTCAGCCGTCACTACGCAAGGCTCTGGATGAGTTGCAGACGAGTGGGGTAGAGCGGGTGATCGTGCTACCGCTGTTTCCGCAGTACTCGGCGACGTCCACGGGTGCGGTATACGATGTCGTGTCGCGCTGGATGCTGACCCAGCGCAATCTGCCTGAGATGACGGTGATCAAGGATTATTATGATCATCCGCGCTATATACAGGCGCTGGCTGAGAGCGTGCGGCGCTATCAGGCGCAGCATGGCGTGGCGGAGCGGCTCTTGATGTCATTCCACGGGATACCGTTGCCTTATGCGGAGCGCGGTGATCCCTACCCTGAGCGCTGTCATGAGACAGCGCGGCGCTTGGCGGAGGCTCTAGGCTTGACCGATACGCAGTGGGCGATCAGCTTTCAGTCGCGCTTTGGGCGGCAGGAGTGGGTAAAGCCGTATACCAGCCAATTGCTCACGGAATGGGGGCAGGCAGGGGTGAAGTCGGTGCAGGTGATCAGTCCGGCCTTCTCGGCGGATTGCCTAGAGACACTAGAGGAGCTGGCGATTGAGAATCGGCATGTGTTCCTGAATGCAGGCGGGGAGTCATACGACTATATTCCTGCGTTGAATGAGGATGAGCTACATATACAGATGATGCGGGAGCTGGTGAAGCCTTACTTGGTGGGATGAGCAATACTTGCTGTGAGAGGGAAAACAATGCTTAATCGTATCGTCATCTCTATGTTGCTTTTTTCTGTGCTCAATCTGGCTTGGGCTGATCCATTAAATTTGGCTTGGGCTGACAGGCAAAATTCAG
>JASLEL010000087.1 GCA_030151145.1 Aquirhabdus sp.
GCAGATCGAGATGGGCCGCAATCTGCCAGACGGCGTCTGAAAGCGCAGGCTGGCTGTCACGACGGAGACGGACCAGACAGACGTCTTCGTGATGCTCAGGTACGATCGGGTGCAGGCGGATGCCGCTCGTCTGATACCGTGCAGGCAGGGCACTGAGCGGCAGAACGTTGAAGCCGCGCCCGCTGATCGACTCGGCGAGCAGTACCTCAATGGCGTTGGTTTCAAACACCACATTAGGCGTAGCGTTGTGCTGTTTGAACAGACTATTCAAGGTCTGACGATTATGCATGTCCTTGCCCAAGAGACACAGTGGCAAGGCCGCCACATCATGCCAATTGAGCTGATGTGGTAGAGAGGCTTCACGACTGGCCAGCAACACGAAGCGCTCGGAGAAGAGCGGCAGCACGTCGAAAGCTTCATCATTGATAGAGCGATCATAAAGCAGGGCCAGATGCAGCTCTTGGTCTTTGAGTCGCTGCAGGATATCGGGCGTGCTGAGTGACAGCATCTCCAGCGTCAATTGCGGTAGGGTCTGGCGATACTCGGCACAGAGCAGCGTGGCGGCATGTAAGGCGGTTGGGATCACGCCGATGCTAAGGTGTCCTTTGGGTACGGTACGGATCAGATCGGCTTCCTGCCGCAGGCCATCCAGCGAGGCCAGCATTTGACGCGCCCAGTGGATGACGCGCTCACCCTCTGGGGTAATGCCCTGAAAGCTGCGGTTACGCTTGACGATGGTGATGCCGAGTTCGTCTTCCAGCTCGCGGATGCCATTGGAGAGCGCAGGCTGTGAGACATGGCAGCTTTCGGCGGCTTTGCCGAAGTGGCGGTGTTTGTCCAGTGCGATGAGGTAGTGAAGCTGGCGCATGAACATCGGCGGGTACCCGTCCTGTTGAGACCTTTAGACTTTACCTGTATTTATCCCGTGAGGGTAGCGGGATAGGCGTGCTGATGCGTGCTCATTTTTGCGTGTTATGGCCTGTGGACTTACCCACAATCCTTGCGGGTAAGGATGTGGATAAATGGGCGTGGAACGAGTGGAACGCAGGCGGGATGAGGGATACAGGTTTTTGATTATCATTTAAACGCCTATCATCGCTGTATTGCTTTTACGCTAAACTCAGAAATGATGATTGTTACATGAAACAAATAATTAATTGATCAAGGAGACGACAATGCGCGTGCTGATGTTGGCTTTATTTCTTCTCGGAGTCGAAAATTCTGCGCTGGGGGAAACGCGCTGCATCTCATCTACAGTCATTCATACCGATGCACAAGTGTCCAAAGTACGTAACTGGGATGAATACTATCATGCATATCGGCTTTTTCATGCCTGTGATGATGGTGCAATTGCTGAGGCCTTCAGTGACCGCGTGGCAGTTTTGCTCGCTGATCCTCAAGTTCCGCTTGCGCACCTAAATACTTTATCTAGGACAGATCAGCATTTTCGAAGTTTTGTGCTTAAGCATATCGATGAGACGTTGTCTCAAGATCAGTTAAAGGGCCTTTCAGAACGGGTCTTGCGACAGTGCACGATTGATGCGAATGCGATCTGTCGGGATATCCGTCGAAGACTGGATGCACTAGGCGCATCTACAACTCAGTCATAAAAAAACGCACCCATCGGTGCGTTTTTTTATTCAACAAGGATTACGCGGTGAAGTAATCCTGCGTAAAGCCCATGATCACATCGCTACCACCTTCGGCCATCTTCGCACGGGCATCCAGCTCTGGCAGGATACGCGTGACGAAGAATTTCGCCAGCTTCAGCTTGTCTTCATAGAAGGCACCGGACTTGCCGTTGGCAGCTTCGACGATCAAGGCATACATGTAGGCATAGCTGGCAAGGCCGAAGACATGCAGATAGTCGATGGCGGCGGCGTTTGGCTCGTCGGCATTGGCTTTGCTGCTGGCGACCAGCTTGGCTGTCAGGGCTTCCAGGCTGCTTGCTGCACCCAGCACGGCATCCTTCATCCAGGTCACTTGCATGTTGGCGGCAAAGGCTCGGATCTCGGCGAGGTAGGTGGCAACGAATGCACCGCCGTTCTTGGTGACCTTACGGCCGATCAGGTCTTGTGCCTGTACGCCGTTGGTACCTTCGTAGATTTGGGCGATGCGCAGGTCGCGTACCCATTGCTCCATGCCCCACTCACGGATATAGCCGTGACCACCGAAGACCATTTGATTGTCGATGGTGGCGTCAAACGATTTGTCGGTCAGGAAGGCTTTGGCAACTGGCGTCAAGAGTGCGACACGGTCAGCAGCTTGCGCTTTTGCGGTAGCGTCGTTGCCGTATTTAGTGATGTCGAGCTGTTGACCGACATACATGGCGAAGCAGCGGGCCGCTTCGACGTGCGCGCGGCTCTTGAGCAGCATGCGGCGCACATCAGGATGGACGATGATGCTGTCGGCTGGCTTCTCAGGCGACTGGATGCCGGTTGCGCTACGGCCTTGACCGCGGTCGATGGCGTATTGGGCGGCGTTCTGGTAGCTGGCAACCGAGGCACCCAGACCTTGGATACCCATGGACAGGCGCTCGTAGTTCATCATGACGAACATCGCTGCCAGACCTTCGTTTTCTTTGCCCACGAGGTAGCCTTTCGCACCGTCGAAGTTCATGACGCAGGTCGCCGAGGCCTTGATACCCATCTTGTGCTCGATCGAGCCGGGACCAACTGGATTGCGCTCACCCAGAGAGCCGTCTGCATTGACGAGGAACTTCGGTACGATAAACAGTGAAATACCACGCGAACCGGCAGGCGCATCCGGGGTCTTGGCGAGTACCAGATGGATGATGTTGTCGGTCAGATCGTGGTCGCCGCCAGTGATGAAGATCTTGGTGCCGCTGATGGCATAGCTGCCGTCGGCATTCGGTACTGCTTTGGTCTTGATGATGCCGAGGTCAGTACCGGCGTGTGGCTCGGTCAGACACATGGTACCGGACCATTCACCGCTGTAGATCTTAGGCAGGTAGGTTTCTTTTTGCTCTTGCGATGCGTAGGAGTTCAGCGCCATACAGGCACCGACCGACAGCAGCGGGTAGAGCATGAAGGATGGATTGGTGGAGAACAGCATCTCATCCGTCAGCACAGTGACCATCTTGGGCATGCCTTGGCCGCCCCATTGTTCGTCAGCACCTAAGCCCACCCAGCCGTCAGCGGCGTAGCTCTTGAAGGCATCTTTAAAGCCAGTCGGGGTGGTCACGGCACCGTTTTCGATCTTGGCGCCTTCTTCGTCGCCGGTACGGTTCAGCGGCAACAGGACATTTTGGGTGAATTTCGCCATTTGCTCGAGGATGGCGGCAACGGTGTCGCTGTCGATATGAGCCAGATCAGGCGTCGCTTGCCAGAAGTTGTCTGCCTTGAATACATCGTTCAGGATGAATTGCATGTCTTGGAGGGGAGCGTTATAGATCGGCATGAGGCACCTGATAGGTTAAATAGTCACAACGTGGAATGTCACAAGGACGGGTGCAGGAGGCCCGTCCGTCATCTCAAATTTATAAACGGCGGTATTGTAGCAAAAGCGGGGCGGGAGTGGCGCAGAATCTGTGAACTTGGGTGCTGGCGGGCCATTGACAAGGCGGGTTTAGTGCTCTGGCAGGCGGATTTCGCTATAACGCATCCGTCGCAGATTGCCCTGAGATTCCAGATGTCCATCATTGACCAGCTTGGCGACCCGTTGGGAATAATAGAGATCGGAAACCTCAGGTATGAGTGATTCTAAGTCCTGCATTGATTTGGCGACCACCATAGCGACTTTTTGCCAGCGATGGGCTGAGAAATGGAGAAGGGTTTGATCAATTGTTGCGATGTCTTTGGCCGATAACAACAATTGTATGCGTGACTCTTCCTCAGTCGTGAGCTCACCGTCGTCTTCGGGCTCAGATTCGGGTAAGAAGTTTGATACGTAATAGGGCCAGTACTCAGCAAGAGCTTGTCGAATCTCAACTTCGCACTCTTCCATTGTGCCAACAATATTTTCTTGTACCAGCGAGAGTTGATCAGTGAGGCGGTCGAATTCCGAATTATAAATACCATGTACTTTATCTATTTCATAGGCTAAATAGATC
>JASLEL010000130.1 GCA_030151145.1 Aquirhabdus sp.
GGTCTGGATGTTCAGTAATAGCTGTCCAGTTAGCACTTGTACGACCGATACGGATATGGTGGATAGTATTCCGGGGGCGATTGCTACACTGGATCGCGATGGTGATGGACTGATTGATCATCTGTATTTTGCCGATTTGGGTGGTAAGGTATATCGTGCAGATATGAACAATACCTATGCAACATCAGGGTCCACGACATTTGGTGTGCGTGTAGTGACGCTTGCTAAACTCAGTACTACCACAGGGAATGCACCACGGTTCTATGAGCAGCCAACGGTGACCTTCCACAAATATGGCAGCTCTTCCTTTATTGAGGTGGGCGCGGCATCCGGTGATCGCAGTAATCCGCTGGATATCATTGCGACACAAAATGGTGGCCAAGGGCTCACTGGTCGTAAGGTGAACTATGTCTATGGCATCATGGATATGGATTTTGCGAAGAATCTGATTCCGAGTGGATCAACGTATACTGCACCGACGCTAACGGCAACGATGACACCGAGCAATCTGCAGTTTAATCCTCAAACGGGTGGGGTAGCCGGTGGTTCGCTACTCACTACCAATGTCATTTCACAGTTTGTAGTCGGTGGCGGAAGCAAGCTCGGCTGGTATCGCTCACTGTCGGCAGACTATACGGGTAAAGAATTAACTGGCAAGACAGCAGGTGGTCAGAAGGCTTTTGAACGACCATATGCTATTACGGGAAATCTCTTGCTGCCCGTATATGATCCAGAGGGCACGTCAGTGCAGTCTACGTCAGCCTGTTCTCCACGCGTCATCGGTGAGACGGACTTTGAGGCATACTGTTTGCCCTACGGCGCTTGTGTGGACAACACAACAGGTCTTTTCCAGACCAATACAGCCGGAAAGATCATCGAAACCGGAACAGGAGCAATGGCCAATCCGTTGACTGCCGGCACCCTGATCGGTCCAGGTATTCGTAATCTGCAAATCGCGTCTATTCCATCGGGATCAGGATCTGCGGCATCCAGTTGTAACGGGTTGACGATTAGTAATAACCAAAGTAGTTCTGGTAACTGGACATGTACACGTAATCTGATCCCTACACGCTGGTATGAGAAACTTCCTAACACGTCTCGGGTGAAATAACATGGCGCACCTACGTGCAGTACGGGGTTTTACCCTACTGGAGCTGATGGCGGTGGCGGTGATCGTCGCGATTCTTGCGACGGTCAGTATGCCGTTTTACTATAAGTACGTCCAACAGTCGCAGCGCGGCGCGGCAGAAAGCCAGATGCTAAAGATGGCCGCTGATCTTGAACATTGGCGATCCAAGGCGTTAACTTATAAGGGTTTTGTGCCGTCTACTGGGTACGGTTCGACCAGCAGTATTACTGCGCTCACCAATGCGGTTGTCTATGTGCCTCAAGGCAGCACGGCAGCCAACTATACCTATCAGATTGTGATTCTGGATGATACGAACCGGAGCCAGTCGTTGGCGACCGGCATCGGGCAGGGTTGGGTCATGGTGGCGCAGCCCAATACGACCAACGCGATATTGCAGCCAGCCTCACGTTTGGTGTTGAATAATCAGGGCGTCCGATGTCTGACGGATCAGAATATCTCTGATGCCACGATGAAAGCCAATATTATATCGACGACACTGGATGATGCGTCGCTCTGTACCAGTCCGTCGTCAGCGTGGTGACGACGAGCGATATCATTCAAGGAATTGGTGAGCACGATGATGATGCGGCAAAAAGGTTTTACGATGGTGGAGCTGTTGTTTGTCATCGCAGTGATTGGCGTGATGGCTTCCGTCGGGTTTAATTATTACCAGAAATATGTGGTACGGCAGACGCGCACCGGGATGGAAGCCGATCTGTCGCAGATCGCACAGAAACTGGCGGCCTATAAGCTGGCAAATAATGATTATGGTGCGTCCAATGGTACCGCCGGCTACGGCACCAATCCGTTGACCAATCCAGCGATCTATGGTTCGACCGTCTATCCGATCTCGGGAACAGCCTACTACAATCTGACCATGACGGCTTCGCCGACGACCACATGGACCATCGTGGCGACACCCATTAGCACATCCCGCCAGAGTGCAGATGGGGTGCTGGCGATCAACGAGCAGGGCTGGACGTGTTGGACCAACACGACACTGGGTCAGACGCAGAATCAATGCACAGGCTCAGGCACCAGCTCTGTACCGACGGCAACCAGTACCTGGGTAGCTAATCATTGATGAAGTGCGCCATACATTGACGAAAATGCATGGCGATTGGCTATTAAGTCTTCACTTTAACGAAAAAACACAGTATAATGCCCCCCTTTTTTGGACGTTGCTAAAAAGTGTCAGGTGTACTATATACCGACCTTTGCTGGCGAATAGTCGTCCATTACCCATTTTTTGAATCGCATTTTTTAAGTGAGAGTTGTACATGGTCGTTATTCGTCTTGCCCGTGGTGGTGCTAAAAAGCGTCCGTTCTATCAAGTCGTTGTGACTGACAGCCGCAATGCCCGTGATGGCCGTTTCATCGAGCGCATTGGCTTCTTCAATCCTCTGGCTACTGGTCAGGCTGAGAAGCTGCGTCTGAACACTGAACGCTATGCATACTGGGTTGCTCAAGGTGCACAACCTTCGGATCGCGTTGCTTCGCTGGCTGCTGGTCAGAAAGCCGAAGTCGCCGCTGCCTAAGCGGTCATTTGCGGTCGTGTAAAAAGGACTAGGAGTCATCCTATCGTCCTTTTTGTGCTTTAAAAATTGCATGGCGTTGACATGAGCGAGTCTTTAGACAAGTCTTCCGGACAGCAGGCGATGCCTGTGACAGACCATCCTCCTGAAGATCGTATCCGGATCGGTGAGTTGCGCGCGGCGTATGGCTTGCAGGGTTGGGTGTGGGTATATTCCGACACGGACCCGGTCAGCAATATCTTCGGCTATGAGCCGTGGTGGGTCGAGACACGCAGCGGTACCCAGAAGCTGACCGTGAAGCGCTGGCGCACGCAAGGCAAAGGTCTTGTGGTGTCGCTACAGGGCGTACAGGATCGCACGGCGGCTGAGGCGCTCATGGGGGCAACCGTCTGGGTAGATCGTGCCGCGCTGCCGCCTGCACGAGATGATGAGTATTACTGGTCGGATCTGGTCGGTCTCAAGGTTTATGGCTATGCCGGCGAGATCAATGATCAGACGCCAACGGCACTGCTCGGTGAGATACGCGAGATGTTTGAGACCGGTGCCAACGATGTGATCGTGGTACAGGCGTGCAAAGGCAGTGTGGATGATCTTGAGCGCATGATTCCATGGCACAAGGATATCGTGCGCGATGTCGATATCACGGCAGGCCGAATGGACGTCAACTGGGGCGTCGATTACTGATCTATAAAGATGAACGTTTGTAATGGATGGGGATGGCCATGTGGTTTGCAGTGATCACCCTGTTTCCGGAGATGTTCAGTGCGGTGAAAGATTTTGGCATTACGGGCCGTGCGATTGGACGAGATCAGGCGCAACTGATCACCATCAATCCGCGCGACTTTACCGAAGATGCCTATCGCCGGGTGGATGAGCGGCCGTTTGGCGGCGGTCCGGGCATGGTGATGATGGCGGAGCCTTTGGCGCGTGCCATACAGCATGCTAAAGATTTGGCGGCAGAAAAAGGCCTGACACAGGTGCCGGTTGTGTACCTCTCCCCACAGGGGCGAACCTTGAGTGAGCCCGGTGTATGTGGTCTGGTGGCCTATGAGGGGTTGATCCTGCTCTGTGGCCGCTATGAGGGCGTCGATGAGCGGCTGATCCAGCGCTATGTAGATCAGGAGTGGTCGATCGGTGATTATGTCCTGACGGGCGGTGAGTTGCCTGCGATGGTGCTGATGGACAGTGTGATCCGTCGTTTACCGAATGTCATGGGTGATGATGCCTCCGCTGAGCAGGATTCCTTTGTGGCGGGTTTGCTCGATTGCCCGCATTACACCAAGCCAGATGTCTTTGAGGGCTTACCGGTGCCGGATGTGCTGAAAAGCGGTCATCACGCCGAGATCGAGAAGTGGCGCTTTCTTCAGAGTGTGGCACGCACAGAAAGCAGACGCCCCGAGCTGCTGGCAGAGGTGACCTTCACCAAGCAGCAGGTCAAGTGGCTCGCAGCCGCAGCGAAAGCCAAAGCCGCGGATGCGGAATAACAAATTCCCAGACTGACGGGATTGAGTCAGTCGATGATGGTAGTCCATCAATGACGCGCTGTCTGATGCAGGCAGTTCTATTAATGAGTGATACGCGCCGGTCTGCTTGAGCAGCCACAGC
>JASLEL010000172.1 GCA_030151145.1 Aquirhabdus sp.
CCAGATCATTCCCGAGCTGGTCAAGACGGCAGACTTTGTCAAAGTCTTCCAGCGTACGCCAGCGTGGGTGATCCCGCGGATGGACTATGAGACGCCAGAATGGCAAAAGAAGCTGTTTGCCAAAGTGCCCTTTGCCCAGACAGCCCTGCGGCAGGCGCTCTATGTCACCCATGAGTCGATGGCACTGGCCGTGATCTGGAATTCCCCGTTGACGCTGGTTGCCGAGTCGCTGGCACGTGGTCACTTAAAGCGTCAGGTCAAGGACCGCTGGATGCGTCGCCAGCTCATGCCGGATTTCCGTATCGGCTGCAAACGTGTCCTGATCTCCAACGACTACTATCCGGCACTGCAGGCCCCGAACTGTAAGCTGATCACCTGGCCGATCGTCAAGATCACCGAGCAGGGTGTGCAGTCGATGGAGGGGGTTGAGCATCTGGTGGACTGTATCGTGTTTGCCACGGGCTTTGATGTCAGCAAGAGCGGTACGCCGTTCCCGATCATCGGGCGCGATGGCCGAGACCTTGCGGACGAATGGGCGCGTGGTGCTCAGGCGTACAAGAGCATCAATATTGCGGGCTACCCCAATCTGTTCTTTACCTTTGGCCCCAATTCCGGTCCCGGGCATAACTCGGCATTGGTCTATATTGAGTCACAAATTGATTATGCGGTCAAAGCCATCAAGACCATCTTGAAGCACAATCTGAAAGTGCTGGATGTCAAATCTGATGTGCAACGTGCGCACAATCAGGAGATTCAGCGTCGTTTGGCCAAGACCAACTGGAATTCGGGTTGCAAGAGCTGGTATCTGACTGAGGATGGCTTTAATGCCACCATGTATCCGGGATTTGCCACCCAGTATGCGCGGCAGATGAATCAGTTTGAGCTGAAGGATTACGAGACCTTGTCTTAAGGCATGATGTCGTAATCTGTTGAGGATCAGGTCGTTGCTTGGTGGGCCCTGAAGGGTCCACTGGGCTTTTTTGACTTTTTATTTATAGACAATCGATTTTTGAGTTTCACAGTTGTCGTGTGACAGGCCCGCTGGTCGTGGGTCTTTTTTATTATCGTGCCCCTGTCGATATTCCGTGGTCGACAGGGCGAGGGCAAAAGTCGACATTGATCAGCCTTTATAAAGAATAATCGCGCTCGACTTTACAGATCCGGGTGGTATAGGCGTCATACCATTTCTCCTGACCCAAGCGTTGTGCCGTGAGGTGCTGGGTCTGTTCTTTCCATGCCTTGATGGCTTCAAGACTCTCCCAGTAGGATACGGTGATGCCGATGTCGTTGCGCGCTGACTCCACGCCAAGGAAGCCCGGCTGCTGATTCACCAAAGCTGCCATGTGTTCAGACATCGCGTCATAGCCTTGGTCGCCTGCGGTGCGGATAGAGGTAAAAATCACGGCATAGTAGGGTGGGGGTGGTGTCTTGGCGATCGACATGGCTGCTCCTTCAGGCGATGAGTCGATAAGCAGGCGGCGTCTGACTCAGCGGGCAGCCATGCTCTGTTTGCGTTTGCGGTACTCGACCGGGGTTTCATTTGTCCAGCGGCGGAAGGCACGATAAAAGGTGCTGGGCTCAGAGAATCCGGTCAGATAGACGATGCGCTCAATACTCTCGTTGGTCTGCGACAGGAGTCGCTTGGCGAGGCGTGCGCGGTGATCGGACAACACCTGCTGAAAGCTGGTATTGGCCTCAGAGAGCTGTGTACGCAGGCGACGGGGCGTGGTTTTGAGCTTGGCGGCGATGGTCTCGAGCGACACTTCGCCGGTCTCCAGCGTCTCGGCGATGGCACGGCGGATCTCGCTGAGCTGGTCGGTGCGCGCCAGTTCCTGCAGTTTTTCGCGGGCGAGCTGTTCATGCAGTCGCACGAGTTCA
Source organism: Aquirhabdus sp. (assembly GCA_030151145.1). Taxonomy (GTDB): domain Bacteria; phylum Pseudomonadota; class Gammaproteobacteria; order Pseudomonadales; family Moraxellaceae; genus Aquirhabdus. Next base: position 1,879 of record JASLEL010000172.1, read on the forward strand.
GGCTCTGACTGCCAGAGCGGGAAATCCATGATGGCCGCGTTAAAGAACACCTGCGATGTGGGCTGACCCAAGAAGACCGGACAGCCAAACAGACGCTGGTATTCTTCAGGTGTGGCACCTTGTGTATGGGTGAAGTCGATCCGGGAAAAGTTAAAGGTACCTTCGGTCACAAAGCGAAAAAAACGCAACATGCTTAAGGTAAAGCACTCGGAAAAGTGCCGCAGCGAGCGCGTATCTTTGTAGGGATAAAAGGCATTGGACAGACACACTTCGCGCTCACCAATCTGAATCGAGCCTTCCAGCACGTCGCTGACCAGACGCTGATAAGCCATGGCACGCTTGAGTCCTGCGCCAAAGGTGCCGCTACTGAGGAACAGATATTCCAACACCTGTCCGCGATACAGTGGCATGTACTCGGCAAGATGCAGGCCAAAGTCGGTATCTCCGGTCACCGCCTCGGCAGCGCTCCAGAACGCGATCTGCAAGTGATTGGGCGTGCGGGAAAAATGATCGACCCGGCTCAGCTCGACCCCTGCGCGTCCCATGATCTCATCGGCAGGAAAGCCAGCCCGGCGCATACCTTCATAAACCATTTTAAATAAAATGGCGGCGTCGGTTGGCATTGCTTGCATGGTGACCGTCCTCACTCGGGGCTGTGATACGCTAAACGCTATAATTTTCTAAAAAGCGATGATTTTCTAAAGACCGTGCTTCTGGAAAATCGGTGATTCTGTAAAATCTGTGTGATCAATAGATTGCTATAGATCCCTTTATATTATACGCGAGATGACGCGCTGTAAAATCATCACGTGTTCGATTGCTGGAGGCGATTCGTACAGTCGTCAAAAATGGCCTTACTCCCAATTTTTGGATGATAGAAGCGGGTAAGAGATGATCGTCCGTTGATCGCTTTAGCACGTGGATGAATGATTGGCCCACTGGTGGTCATAATCGCTGTTGCGTCTGCCCGGTCAAGCGGTTAAAATATCGTCCTTTTTAAAATCAGTGGTGGCCTGATGAGTGGTTTATCAGGCGTGTGTCAACTGAGGCGAGTGCGTGAACGTTGTTAAGTCTAGAGACTGGATGCGGATGATCATTTGATCGCCGGTCGGGTGTGTAGACGTGAGACCCTGTATGTGCGATCAGCAATGATTGATTGTACGTGAGCAGGGGATTGTGGCGCTTTCGGCCACTGATTTATCATGGTTAAAGAGTACGTATGTCTAACAAAGAAGAGCTGATTGAGTTTGAAGGTGTCGTGACTGAGACGCTGCCGAACACCATGTTCCGCGTGCGTCTGGAAAATGGGCATGAAGTAATTGCTCATATTTCCGGCAAAATGCGCAAACACTACATCCGTATCCTGACTGGCGATTCGGTCAAGGTCGAGATGACTCCTTATGACCTGTCCAAGGGTCGTATTACCTACCGTGCACGTTAATTTCTCATAACGTGTCTCTGATCCGTTTCGGGCTGACCTGAACCTTTACGTGGTTGGCCTGAGACGTGCGTCTGCATCTGTGCTGGCGGCCTTTGTCGCCGGATGGCCCGGGTGAGGATAATCTGCATGGGCCATCTGCTTTGGATGGCTCTATTCGGGCTGACCTTGCGCTGAATGACGATGAATGACATAGAAAAGCTGCTCTGATGCAGCTTTTTTGTCGTTTGTACGCTTAGCGCGGCAGATTAAGCCAGACGGGTCCCAAGTCTATCTCCGGCAGCGCAAACTCCGGCGGATAGTAGGCATTGATAAAATACAGTCCATCTGCTGGCGCCGTGATCCCGGCCTCGGTCCGATCCTGCACAGCCAGCAAATGGTCGATCCAGTCGATGGGCTGCAGGCCTTCGCCAATCTCCAGCAGTACGCCGACGATATTACGCACCATATGATGCAGAAAGCCGTTGGCCTGTATATCCAGCACGATCAATTGACCGTGGCGTGCAAGCGTCAGGTGCGTCACGTTGCGCACGGGCTGATTGGACTGACAGGCGATGGCACGGAAGCTGGAAAAATTGTGCGTGCCGACCAGCTTGGCCGCAGCGGCTTGCATACGTGCCAGATCCAGCGGACGATAGTGGTGCGTGACGTGTCCCAGCAGCAGGGCAGGCCGATAGGGCTGATCATAGATCACATAGCGATAGCGCCGGGCGATGGCTTTGAAGCGGGCATGGAAGGTATCCGGCATCGGCTGCAGCCAGCGTACGGCGATATCGTCAGGCAGGATGGTGTTGCAGCCTCTGATCCAGCCATGGATGGGGCGGATGGCGTCGCTATCAAAATGCGCCACCATGTTGCTGGCGTGCACACCGGCATCGGTACGACCAGCAGCGTGCAAGATCACGGGATGATTGGCGACTTTGGAGAGGGCGCGCTCGACAGTTTCCTGTACGCTCGGCACACCGGGCTGCTGCGTCTGCCAGCCGCGATAATGGCGACCCGAAAATTCCAAGCCTAGAGCGTAACGCGGCATACCTGAGCCATCCCGTGATCAATCATCAGACCATAAAAAAGAGCGGCCATTCTAATGCAAATGGACCCTCAGGTGCTAATGTGGATGGCATTGCATTGCATGAGCGGGGTGCGATAGACCTACGCCACCGGTCTCGGATCGGATTCTCTGGTCTGATGTTTAAGTCAGATTTTCAAGCCAAAGTTTACGCCGCTCCGCGACATTGCCGACATGGCAGAGCAGCCAGGCCAGCCGGGCAAAGATGGCGGCTACGGGTAAATGCTGTGCGGAGAGGACACCACATGCCGTCAGCCAGTTACCGGCTGCGTAGCGGGACTCGACGCCGCCTTGTGGCACCTGCGTACTCAGAATGACCATGATGCCGCTCTGTTCGGCACGCAGTAGCAGGCGATGGATGCGCAGATCGTCGATCAGATTACCCATACCATAGGCCAGAAGAATAATGGCCTCTGGCGAGGCATCCAGCAGATGCTCCAACTGTCGGGCCAAAATTTCCGGATGCTGTGGCAGCGCATAAAAAATCTGGATATTTAAGGAGGCCAGTCTGGCTTTTAGAGCGTGCAGATGATGCAGGCCGGTTGCCTGCGGCAAGACGAAAGCCTCGGTTTGGTCCAACCCTGTAAAGGCGGCCATGTCGCGGGTATGCACCTTCTGGGTTTGATCGGCCGCCCAGTGCTGGTGATTAAATGCGACTCGCACCCAGCCGGTTGGGCTATCCGATGCGGTGAGCAAATGGCAGGCGGTCTTTAGATTGCCCAGCGCATCGCTGCTGGGGTCAAATGCGCGGGTGACAGGATCCAGTAAGGGGAGCTGGCTGCCTGTCAGGACGATTTTGAGCGGAGTTCCGCTCAGTGCGGTCGCCAGAAAGGCTGCGGTATAGGCAAGCGTATCGGTGCCATGCAGAATGACCCAGTGCTGGATGTGCTTCTGTTGGGGATGTAGCAGTAATTCCAGTATGTCGGCCCAGTCTTCGGGCGTGAGTGCGCTACTGTCTTTGATGGTGCCGGAGAAGAAATGCCACTGCAGCTGAGAATGTGGCGCATCGTGGACCACCTGCTGCTCCAACACCAATTGCAGGCGCGGGAAAAAATCATCAGCTTCCAGTGGTGCCAGCGGCTGACCGCTGCATCCAATCGTACCACCCAGATAGATGAGTCCGGCGTGCAGAGGCGTTGATGTATCAGACATAGATATACCCTGAACAGAGGCTAAGACCAGAAGAGCGTAACTCAATCATATTATTGTTCTTATCATAGCATCAAGGCGACCGGAGTCGCCTTGATGGGATTTTACGACGTTAGCGTTTAGCTGTTATACCGTTATGACGCCAGTTTGGCAATCAGGGCTTGAGCTTCACTTTGCTGGGCCTGTGCACCCTGTTGAATGACGTCATTCAGTAGTTCGCGGGCACTGTCGGTTTCGCCGAGCGTCATATAATGCTTGGCCAGATCAAGCTGGATCTGATGAGCATCAATGCTCTGCAAGAACGGAAACTCAGCTTCAAGGGCCGCAATGGCATGCTCGGACGAGAGACCACTCAGCTCAGGGCTTGTGACTGGTGCGGCTGGGGTCGCGGTTTTTGCGCCCTGACTGAATATTTCATCTGCCAGATCGGTCGTCCAGTCCGTGCTCTTGTGTGCATCCAGTCCGGCTTTGCCATCATCCAGTGTAAATGAGTCATCCAGATCAAACTCGAGATCGACCAGAGGCTGCTCAGTGACCGGCGTTTCTGCCTGAACGGCAGGTTTAGGCGCAGGCTCGGAAACCTTCAGTGTTTCTGGCAGCTTCAGGTCAACCAGATCCAGTACAGGTTCTTGATCCAGCAGGGCAGGAGCCGATTCGACAGCCGGTGCGGCTTGGGTGTCGGCCAGATGATCAAAGTCCAGATCCTTAAGATCATCACTGAGGTCAAAGGTGGCAGGCTCAGATGTCGTGGACTCGTGGGTTTTTTCTTCAGCCGCTTTTTCGGTGTATGTGGTCTCTTGGGCAGGGATAAAGTCGAGCTCTGCACCGCTATGCAGAGGCTCCAGTGTATCCAGCTTGAAATCCTGAGCGGGTACGTCGGCGGGCGTTGTGCTATCGAGCGTGAAGGCCAGCGGCGCGTGTGCTGCATGATCTTCGGCAGCAGGTTGTACCGCAGGGGTGCTGTCTGCTTCAGGAGTGGCTTCGACGACATGTGAACGATTAAACTCGATGATGCCTTCAACCGGTGCCACAGGGCGATGGATCAGATTGCTGAGTTCTTCGGCCTGAATCAGGGCGATTGGATCATCCAGTTTGCTCAGTTGTTCAAACTGGGCGTCGAAAGCTTCGATGTCATTCTGTTTTTGATAGATGATCAGCAGTTCCAGCATCAGGTCGCTGCGATCTGGATTTTTTTGCAGACCTTTACTCAGGACGCCGACGGCTTGCGGAATGCGTTGCTGGGCAATGAGCTGTTTGGCTTCATCTAGTGCATCCAGCACGGGCTCTACAGGTGCGCTTGCGATCGGTTCTACCGGCGCTGCGACGGGCTGTACGAGTGCTTGCGGTGCAGCAGGTGTGATCTCTGGTTTGGCTGGGGCAGGTGCAGCAGGCGTTGAGTCTGCTTTGCGGGCGGTAGCAGGCTGGGTGGGTGCAGGTATCGTGGGTTTTTGGGCGCCTTTGACGCTGGTGCCTTTTTTATTTTTGTTGCGAAGCGGAATGAGCGCAATGATGGCAAATATCAGGACCACAG
>JASLEL010000182.1 GCA_030151145.1 Aquirhabdus sp.
TCTCGCTCGGCCACCGATCTGCATATCAGCTGTGAAAAGACAGCGGCCCTGTCCGGTAACGACACGCTGGTTTCTGGTGTCAAAGGCATGGTCTTTGGCAATATTCTGATTGGTGGTCTGATCGGTATCATCGTCGATACCTCGACCGGCTCTGCTTATATCTACCCAAATCAGGTGACCGTACCGATGGTCGATACGACCGTGACTGCGCCTACGGATAGCAGTGCACAAGCCAACGCTGCTGCGCCTAAAGCAGCTGCCAGCCAGCAGTAAGACATCGCGATGCGATGATGCAATAAAGAAACCGCCTCAAATGAGGCGGTTTCTTTACAGACGATGGGAACTGTCAAAAATGACACGCTCACTTTGACTTTTTAATAACTGGCTTATCAAAAGCCTCTACTTGCTCAATCTTTAAAGCCTGATCTTTAATCGATACCCGCATCACACCTTTATTGGGTACATACAGGAGCAGCAGCTCCGAATTCGAGAGAATTACGCCCCCCCGCGCAATCTCCTCTCCGTCAAATGTCGTCACCTTGACGCAATGAATGTCCGATGAATGAGAGCTACTCTTTGGGGCTGCAGTATTGATAGAAGTACATAATTTTGCAGGTAAAATATTATCTTTAATATATTCTTCGCCTGCATTGTAGCCCCATATGGGAACCACCCCAACAAGGAAAAATGCAACAAAACCAGCGCATAACCATAAAAACACATACACGACCGGAAATGTCGCAAGAAAACTACCGAAAACCAATGCCTGAAACCGAGTTTCAGTTTTGGTTGCATGAAAGTCATTTTTGATAAATAGCTTGAGCTGAAGTACTTTTCGTTTTATTTCACGCTCAAATCTAAAATATCCATACATGGATAAAACCACAATGCCAAACATCAGCAAAAGCCAATATTCGTAATCGTATAGAAAATTTAAAAATGCTTGCTTGGCATGCTCAAGTTTATTAAAAGTCTCAATAAATCCGATCCATGCCAACGTGATATAGTCAAAAGGCGTGGTTTGCAATAAGCCTGGATCAAGTTGTAAAGCATGAGCGATGCCAATAGACATGCCATAACCGTAGACGGTAAAAAAGATACCGCTTAGAGCGATTGCACTGAGTAGAGGCCCAAGGCCAACAACAAAACGTCTTGGGCTCTGAGGATGGGAAGGAGCCTGATCAAGGCTCGCTAACGGATGGTTCTCCGACACCGTTGATCTCCATACTTGACACGGCAAATATTCAGGCGATCAAATTAACATAGTGCCATGACAAAAAATACATGACAGTAATGAGTTAACGCTTAAGCCAGCGTCAGATTCACCACATCCAGCCGATTGCCATCGTTGGTGGTTTCTTTAACCGGATCAGCCTTCAGCGACGCAAAGTCAAACAGATCACGATCCGCCAACTGAGATTGATGAACGTTTTGCAGCGCACCAAAGATACTGTGCAGACGCTTGGGATGCTTGTCATCCCAGTCGCGCAGCATTTGATTGATCACCGCACGCTGCAGGTTCTCCTGACTGCCGCACAGATTACACGGGATGATCGGGAACTGGCTTTGGGTCGCGTATTTGATGATGTCCTTCTCGGCCACATAGGCCAGCGGACGGATGACGATGTTTTTGCCATCATCAGACTTAAGCTTAGGCGGCATAGCCTTGAGCGCGCCACCGTGGAAAAGATTGAGGAAGAAAGTCGCCATGATGTCATCACGATGATGGCCGAGTGCGATCTTGGTCGCCCCGATCTCCTGTGCAAAGCCATACAGCGAACCACGACGCAGACGTGAGCAGACGGCGCAGTAGGTCTTGCCTTCAGGCGTCAGGCGCTTGACGATACTAAAGGTATCACGCTCCAGCACATAGAACGGGACTTTACGCTTGGTCAGGTATTCAGGCAGGATATGCTCGGGGAAGTCAGGCTGCTTCTGGTCCATATTGACCGCGACGATCTCAAAGTTGACCGGTGCGATATGCTGCAGGAACAGCAGGATGTCGAGCATGGTATAGCTGTCTTTACCCCCCGACAGGCAGACCATGATCTTGTCACCCTCTTCGATCATGTTAAAGTCTTTGATCGCCTCACCGACCTGCTTGCGCAGTTTTTTCTGCAGCTTAAGGAACGCGGTCGTGGTCGGGGCATCAGGATTAAAGAAGGGGAAGCGCGACTGAAACTCAGGCGAGGTGTCAGTCTCATCCAACTCCATCTCATCTTCGTGCAGATCAAGCGCTGCCGGAGCCACGTCGCCGCGACTGCCGCCGATATTTGCCATCGCATTTGCACTGATCAGATCCAGTAATGCCTCGCTCATTTCACCCACTACCCGCTTACATCTCAAAAGAAGGCGCGTATTTTATCGGGCTTTGGCCTGTCGCGCCAGTAGATCATTTAGCATCCAATATGAATATGCACATCCTCTTTCGTATCAGCTTGCAATGCGCTGCTGCTGTCCCAGATGCGAATGCCACCAGACGATCAGCGCCAGCAAACTAAAGAGACTGCCGATCACGACCACACCTGTCCAGCCCGCATACTGATAGGCACTGGCCGAACAGAGCGACCCCGTCGCACCACCTAGGAAATAACAACTCATATAGCCTGCGTTCAGCCGGTTACGCGCCTCAGGGCGAGTCGCAAACAGCGCATTGAAATTACTCACGTGGATCGCCTGTACCGCAAGATCCAGGAGGATAATGCCGATGACCAGCGCAATGATGCTCGTCCCCGCCCAGTACATAAAGCCCCACGATGCCAGCAACATCACCACCCCGATACTGGTGATCCGTGCCCCATGACCACGATCAGCAAAGCGTCCAGCGCCAGAAGCTGCCAGCGCACCCGCCGCACCAATCAGGCCAAACAGCCCGATCACGCCATCCGAGTAATGATACGGAGGGCTTGCCAAGAGGAACGCAATCGAGGTCCACAGCACACTAAACACCGCAAAGATCAACCCACCCAACAATGCCCGTACGCGCAACACACGCTCCTCACGAAAGAGCTTCAGCACCGACAAGATGAGCTGCGGATAGGGCATGGTCGTCACCCCGGCATAGCGCGGCAAAGTGCGATAGAGCAATGCAGCCAAGAGCAGCATCACCCCCGCAGCCACCCAATAGACCAGCCGCCAGCTACCAAAGGAAGACAGCAGCCCCGACACGGTCCGCGCCAGCAATATCCCAAGCAGTAGCCCACTCATGATCGTGCCCACCACCCGCCCGCGCGCCTCCGGATGCGCCAGCGTCGCCGCAAACGGCAGCAGGATCTGCGTCACCACAGTAAACAGCGCCGACAGCACCGACCCGATCAAGAGCATCGTAAAACTCTGCGCCATTGCCGCGATAAACAGCCCAATGGAGGACAGCAAGGCCATCAGCGCAATCAGGCTACGCCGCTCAAAACGATCACCAAGTGGCACAATGAACAGCAGTCCCAACCCATAGCCCACCTGCGACACGGTGACAATGATCCCGGCAGCCTGCGTGGTGAGGCCAAAATATTGAGCGATAGTATGCAGGAGTGGCTGCGCGTAGTAGAGATTAGCGACCGCAAGACCCGTACTGGCCGCCATCAGCAAGACCAGCACTTGCGAAAGGTGTGGATGGCTATCTGCAGGCACCGCAGGTACGAGCTCAGGCGTCACAGCTTTGGGCGTCAACGCATCGGACGAAGAACTGGATGTCATGATGTAAAACCTCAAGGCTGTATCCAGAGGCAGAAAACCCCATGAAAACCAGCCACCAAATAATCCAAGTGGTCCACATTATAGCGATAAGCACTCACTTTGGCATGATGACATTTTCCTATCGTGCTCATCGGCAAAATCTATCCAGCATGAAGAGAGGTAAAACAGACCATTCACCCCTAAAATCAGGCCGTAAAACCCGCCCCGCACTTGTTGTCATGCGCCGCATCGGTCATAATCTTGCCCTTTGCAGATTCTTTTGCGCTGCGCAAATTTTTTATTGTTTCGTTGGAAAGTACAATCGTCATGATGCGAACCCACTACTGCGGCTCTTTGACCGAAGCCCTGCTCGAACAAACCGTTACCCTCTGCGGCTGGGTACACCGTCGCCGTGACCATGGCGGCGTGATCTTCCTCGACATGCGTGATCGTGATGGTCTGGTACAGGTCGTGATCGACCCGGATACCCCAGAAGCCTTCGCCACCGCCGACCGTGCGCGCAGTGAATATGTACTGAAAATCACCGGTCGCGTTCGCAAGCGCTATGCCGGTACCGAAAACGCCAATATGGTTAGCGGTCAGATCGAAGTACTGGCGAAAGACATCGAAGTGCTGGCGACCTCTGAGACCCCGCCCTTCCCGCTGAACGATGAACACGTCAACGTCTCGGAAGAGAACCGCCTGAAATACCGCTATCTCGACATGCGCCGTCCCGAGATGCTGGAACGCATGCGTTTCCGCTCGAAGGTCACCAGCATGATCCGCAACTACTTGGACGAGAACGGCTTCCTCGACGTCGAAACCCCGATCCTGACCCGTGCCACGCCTGAAGGCGCACGCGACTACCTCGTGCCGTCACGCACCCAGCCGGGCAGCTTTTTTGCCCTGCCGCAGTCGCCGCAGCTGTTCAAGCAGCTCCTGATGGTCGCCGGTTTTGACCGCTACTACCAGATCGCCAAGTGTTTCCGTGACGAAGACCTGCGTGCTGACCGTCAGCCGGAATTCACCCAGATCGACATCGAGACCTCGTTCATGTCGGACGAAGACATCATGACCATCACCGAAGGCATGATCGTGCAGATCTTCGATAAGCTCTTGGGCGTCAAGTTCGACAAATTCCCACGTATGACCTATGCCGAAGCCATGCGCCGCTTTGCCTCTGACAAGCCAGACATGCGTATTCCGCTCGAGCTCGTGGACATCGCCGACCTGCTGCAAGAGATCGAGTTCAAGGTCTTCGCAGCGCCTGCCAAAGATCCGAAAGGCCGTGTCGTCGCCCTGCGTGTGCCGAATGCGGGTGAGCTGTCGCGTGGCAAGATCGACGACTACACCAAATTCGTCGGTATCTACGGTGCCAAGGGCCTCGCCTACATCAAGATCAACGACATCACCAAGATCAACAACGGTCTGGATGGCAAAGAAACCGGTCTGCAATCACCAATCGTTAAATTCTTCAGCGATGAGCAGCTTGCAGCCATCATCGCCCGTACCAGCGCACAGAACGGTGACTTAGTCTTCTTTGGCGCAGACAAAGCCAAAGTGGTCAACGACGCCATGGGCGCGCTGCGGATCAAGATCGGTCATGACCTCGGCATGGCGACTACCGAATGGGCACCACTCTGGGTCGTGGACTTCCCGATGTTTGAAGAAATCGACGACGGCAAATGGACCTCGGTCCACCATCCATTCACCCTGCCGAAAGTCAGTGTGGACGAGATGAAGGCCAACCCGGGTGCCGCTACCTCGGTCGCCTACGACATGGTACTGAACGGTACCGAACTCGGCGGCGGCAGTCTGCGTATCTATACGCTCGACATGCAAAAAGCCGTGTTTGAAGCACTGGGTATCACTGACGAAGAAGCCGAAGACAAGTTCAGCTTCCTGCTCGATGCGCTGAAGTACGGTGCACCACCACACGGTGGTCTGGCGTTTGGTCTGGACCGCCTGATCATGCTCATGACCGGCGCCTCGTCGATCCGCGACGTGATCGCCTTCCCGAAAACCAAGACTGCGGAATGCCCGCTGACTCAGGCGCCTGCGCCAGTCGATGGCAATCAGCTGCGTGATCTGGGTATTCGTCTGCGTGAGAAGCCGAAGGCGGATGAAAAGGCTTGATGTATAAGGGCATGTAGAATGCCCCTGCTGTTCTGATGTTTGTTAGAAAAAGCACTACGGTAGTATCTACTGTGGTGTTTTTTCTTTTTTGGGGTGCGCCTGCCGCGGGCCTTCCTTTTGACTGGGCAAAAGGAAGCAAAACCCCTTTTTCGCGCAAAACTCGCCATCCTGAGGAGTGATCAGTGAAGCACTGCTTCACCGCGACGCAAGGGACAGTTGCGCTCAGCATCCCTGCAAAGCATTATCAGACCCAATGCAGTTGATTTTTTTTATACAGTTCAAATTTAGCAAGAGAGACGGCTTTTTTACAAGGACGTGGTGATTGGAGCTGTTTGAGCCATGGATGGCGAGTTCTCCAATCACAAGGGGTTTTGCCTACTTTTGCCCAGTCAAAAGTAGGGCCTGCGGCAGGCGACTCCCTTTGGACATTAAGACTACCTTCAATAAAAAACAAACCTTACAGCCCCTCAAGCACCCCATTATCCGTCACCCCCAACACCTGACTCGCCACCACCCCCGCCGTCATCGCCCCATTCACATTCAGCGCCGTACGCCCCATATCAATCAGCGGCTCA
>JASLEL010000222.1 GCA_030151145.1 Aquirhabdus sp.
GCAACCTTAAGACAAATCCAGCAGGACACCTACTCGATTACCAGTATAAAGATCCGCGATTTTCTGCTGAGTCATCGCGCGGGTCTATCCGAGCACATCACACGCTCGACGTTGTGGACGACGCTAGTGGCATGGGACGGCGACTATCGCGCGGACACCCGCGGCCCAGTCGCATTTGAGACCCTGATGTCGGCGCTTGCCCCAGCGGTATTTAGCACATTATTTGAGGGGAGTCAGAAGGCCGCCAAAGCCATGCTCGGGCTGGCTGCATGGAAAACGTTCTTTTTAAAAACTGCGGATACGCTGACCGAACAGGAACTCGTTAACCTGATCGAACAATCCTTCCCCATGGCTGAAGCTAAATTTGCTCAGTTTCAATCATGGCAAGACATGCATCGCATCAGGGCCGCAAGCCCACTGTCGATGCTACCCCTGATCGGATCTCGCTTCCGCTTTGCCGAGTTTGGTGTCGGTGGCGGCTCGGATACCGTGATGAAAACCGCAACCTCAATGACGGGAGAGCTAGCCTCTGCTTTCTACGGCACCAATGCGCGACACATCTCGGACATGAGTCATCCCGACGAGAACTATTTCGTGCTGTTTGGTGGACAGGATGGCTGGCTGAGTTCAGCGCATGCGACCGATCAGGTTGCGCTGTGGCGCGATGGCGAATATATCCGTTTGCCCCTTAGCGATCAGGGCATCGCGGACACGTTCACACGCACGTTGAACTTAATAAAATCAGAATAAATCATGGGCGTGCTGATCATTGAAGAGCACGCCCAACCCTTTACCAAGGTGATTGATGGGTCATTTAAAATGCCCGACCAGATGAATCAGTTGCTCCGGTCCGCGTAACCGGACACGCTGCTGTGATGTCTCCGGGTCACGTCCCGTCTCCACCGTAAGCACAGGTGAGGGCAGCTTGACCGGTTTGACAAAGCGGATGTCCAGCTCATGGATCGCTGTCGGCAGACGCTCATAGGTACGCGCCAGCATGCCAAAGCCATGCAGGACCTTTTGACCAAAGTTGGACAGCTTACCGGCGATGCCGATCCAGTGGATCGGATTAAAGTCGCCCGTCAAGAGCGCAAACTGAAAGCCATCATGACTGCTGGCGGACCACGTGCCCACGGCTTGCCACTGAATCGTATCGGCAGGCTTCTGTGCTTTGGGAGACTTCTCAAAGCCCGGCAGGATAAAGGCCATGTGCAGATCGGTCTCGACCAGATCAGGGCTATTCACCGTACCCGTCACAATCCGCACCGTGACGCGAGCCAGCCCTTTATGCGTCTCGACGCTGTGCAGGCTGGTCCCGACCCGTAGCGGCTCATGTCGCGGCAGATCACCGCGAATACGGAATGTCACGCCCTGATTGATCACATTGGCAATCGGAAACGTCGTCTGTAGCAAGAGCTGCGTCGCAAACGGCAATCCCCACTGCGATACCAGATGCGGCGGGATGGTACCCTGATATTTGGCTGGATCAGAGCCACTCCAGCGGATGTAATGGTCGACCAGCTCATCCGTGGGCGCCGGAATCACCGCGCTGATCGGCGCAATTTGCGTCCAGTCTGACTGGATGCCTTTGGGCTTGGTGAGCTTTAGCGAACGCAATGCGACCTCGCCGATCCCTTTGATCGTCGCGGTATGTAAGGTCACAAAGCGCAGTGGGATATGCGATGCGGACATCTTGTTACTCTCCTACAAAGTAAGGGGCTGCCTAGTCAGGGATATATGTCATCAGAACAAAAAACACCAGTCAGTTCCAATTATGAACTTTAATATAATCGCCCATCGGTCGTCTTAACTTAACGGAATTTATTTGCAGTCACTACAGTCAATTTTCCTTATTTTCATCATATATTCAGATAAATAATGCATAAATCCCGAAAAATCACCGACTCACCAGCAGATATGATTTACAAATGATTACGTTTTAATTCTTATATATCGTTTTTTTACGATATAAATTTCGCTATATTGCGATGTATCGATTTAACCTGAACTCAGACTCCGCTGACCATGACCGACGTAATTGATCTGGACGACATCATCAAAGCCCTCGCCCACCCGACCCGGCGCGAGATGCTGCATTGTCTGAAAGATCCCGCACAGAACTTCCAGAACCAGACGCACTCGTTTGAGTTCGGCGTCTGTGCCAGTCAGTTTGAGCGTTGCGGCCTGTCTCAGTCCACCGTATCCGCGCATTTGGCGGTGCTTGAGCGTGCAAGGCTGATCACGCGCAAGAAAGTGGGCCAGTGGAATTTCTTTGCCCGCAACGAAGTCGCCATTGCGGCCTTTCTGGCACAAATGCAGCATGAGCTGTAATGCAAGGATCAGTATGACTACTGACCTTTGCCTCTGTTATGGTTTGAGCGCCAACCGCTCATGAAGGACATGAAAATGCCTGCTGCCCTCTTGATCCTTGCTTTGAGTGCCTTCGCCATCGGCACCACCGAATATGCCATCTTAGGCCTCTTGCCCCAGATCGCAAGCGATCTTGCGATCACGATCCCGCAAGCCGGCTGGATCGTGACCGGCTATGCGCTGGGTGTGGCGCTGGGCGCGCCGATCATGGCCTATCTGACGGCACGTCTGCCGCAGCGGCAAGCGCTGATCATGCTCATGGGTGTCTTTATCGTGGGCAATATCCTCTGCGCCATTGCGAGCGGTTATGACATGCTGATGGTCGCCCGTGTCTTGACGGCCTTAAGCCATGCGGCGTTCTTTGGGATCGGCTCGGTGGTCGCAAGCCGTGTGGTCGCCCCTGAGCGCAGTGCCTCGGCCATCGCGCTGATGTTTACCGGCCTGACACTCGCCAATGTGCTGGGCGTGCCTGCCGGGACTGCACTGGGTCAATGGCTGGGCTGGCGTATGCCGTTCTGGATCGTGGCGATCATGGGTGTGGTATCCCTGATTGGCCTTATCCGTATCCTGCCGCGTGAAGACACTCACCCCAAGATTCATTTCCGTCAGGAGCTGGCAGCTTTCCGCCATGGCAGCCTATGGCTGGCACTGACCACGACGGTACTGTTTTCGGCCTCACTCTTTGCCCTGTTTACCTATATTGCACCGCTCTTGGGTGATGTCACCGGTCTGTCACCGCATGGTGTCGCGTGGACGCTGGTGCTGATCGGCTGTGGTCTGACGTTAGGCAATTTGCTTGGCGGCTGGCTTGCTGACTGGCGCATCACACCAACCATCATGGGCGTGTTTATCGCCATGGCGATCACATCTACGCTGTTCTTCTGGACCAGCCATCAGGTGGTACTGGCCGAGATCACCCTGTTCCTGTGGGCGACCGTATCCTTTGCCGGGATTCCCCCTTTACAGCTCAACATCATGCGGCTGGCGAATGAAGCGCCCAACCTCGTCTCGACCTTGAATCAAGGTGCCTTTAATGCCGGCAATGCGGTCGGCGCATGGATCGGCGGTAATGTCATCGCCGCAGGCTTCGGCATGACCCATGTGAGCTTTGCTGCCGCCATCGTGGCGCTCGTGGGGCTCTGTACCAGCATCCTTGCGGTCTATGTCTTTCGACCGCCACCGCAAGCATCACCACTTGTAGCGGATCTGCCGAGCCAAGCGACCTAGCCTGACGACTCGCGCCAACCTACTGAATAACATTTTCACCTGTTCGACCTCTGCCTGCAGCCACGTTGCCTGCACGGAGTTTCTTTTTCCCTAAAGATACCCGCATATGCCCGTATCCATTCCAACCTGACGAGAGGAATCTATCATGACGACTTTATTTGACCCGATCATCGTAGGCGATCTGACCCTGCCCAACCGCGTATTCATGGCCCCGCTGACCCGCTCACGCGCCAGCGAAGGTCGTGTGCCCAACGCCCTGATCGCCGAATACTACGCCCAGCGCGCCTCGGCCGGATTGATTCTGAGCGAAGCCACCTCAGTCACCCCACAGGGTGTCGGCTATGAAAACACGCCCGGTATCTGGTCCGATGCACAGGTCGAAGGCTGGAAACTGGTCACTCAAGCCGTACACGACGCTGGTGGCCGTATCTTCCTGCAGCTCTGGCATGTCGGTCGTATCTCCGATCCATCGCTGCTGGATGGTGCACTGCCGGTCGCTCCGAGTGCGATTCCTGCTGCCGGTCATGTCAGCCTGCTGCGCCCACAGCGCCCTTATCCGACGCCGCGTGCGCTGGAGACCCATGAGATTCCCGAAGTGGTCGAAGCCTTCCGCAAAGGTGCCGAGAATGCCAAAAAAGCTGGCTTTGACGGTGTGCTGATCCATGGTGCCAATGGTTATCTGCTGGACCAGTTCCTGCAGGACAAGACCAATCAGCGTACCGACCAATATGGCGGTTCACTTGAAAACCGCGCCCGCCTCTTGCTCGAAGTCACTGATGCCGCCATCAGTGTCTGGGGTGCGGACCGTGTGGCCGTGCATCTGGCTCCGCGTAGCGATGCCCATGATGTCGGCGACAGCAACCGTTTCGCCACCTTCAGCTATGTAGCCGAGGAGTTGGGCAAGCGCAACATCGCCTTTATCAGCGCGCGTGAAAAAGAAGCCGACGACAGCATCGGCCCACAGCTTAAAAAAGCCTTCGGCGGTCTATATATCGCCAACGAACGCTTTACCAAAGGCAGCGCCGAAAACTGGCTGGCACAGGATCATGCCGATGCGATCGCCTTTGGCGTACCGTTCATTGCCAATCCTGATCTGCCTGCACGTCTGCAACAGGACGCACCGCTGAATGCACCTCGTCCAGAGCTGTTCTACGCGGGCGGTGCCGAGGGCTATACCGACTACCCAACCCTGTAATGTCACGCCACTTGCTGATTTGAATCGTTCGGTGCCGTGCGCCGGACGATTTTTTTAATTGTCTAACTGAGATCTAAAAAAATTCAACCGCAAGAATCCGAGTGTTCCGATGACCTGCCTCAGACAAAATAAGGATCAGGCGCGGTGCTGCAGGATCATCCCTTTAGCCCTTTTGCTACAAAATCCTTAAGACGCGCCCCTACAGGAGCCGTATCATGTCTACAGATCATCATGCTTTCTCTGAGGTTGCCGCCGTGTCCACGCCTCATGCCACCCTGATCCCCGAGCCGCCTGCGCATGCAGACGATATCATCACGGATGCGGATTGGCAGGCCATCTGCGCGCGCGATAAAAGCTCGGATATTCGTTTCGTCTACGCCGTCACCACGACCGGTATCTACTGTCGTCCCTCCTGCCCGTCACGCCGCGCCTTGCGCCAGCACGTCCGGGTATTTCAGGCCCAGGCCGATGCCATCAGCGCCGGATACCGGCCCTGCAAGCGCTGCACACCCGATCAGCTCTCAAACGATGCCCGCCATCTCAAGGCCGTCACCGCCGCCTGCCGCATGATCGAGAATGCCGAGACGGAGCCGTCGCTTGAGGCTTTGGCTCAGAGTCAGGGGATCAGTCGTTTTCATTTTCATCGGCTGTTCAAGCAGCACACCGGTGTGACGCCCAAAGCCTATGCCCAAGCTCACCGGCAAGCGCGTCTGCGCACAGCGCTTCAGCAATCCGACAGCGTGACCAGCGCCATTTATGACGCGGGCTTTGAGTCCAATAGTCCCTTCTACGCCCAGAGCAAGCAGGCGCTTGGCATGACCCCAACCGCCTTCC
>JASLEL010000250.1 GCA_030151145.1 Aquirhabdus sp.
GGCAGGTCTATCGGGCTCGGCCAATGGCGCAGGTGCTGCGGCGACTTTCCTTGGACCCAGCGGTATGGCACAAGACAGTGCAGGTAATCTCTATATCGCGGATACCTACAACGATCTGATTCGCATGATCACGCCTGCGGGCGTCGTGACGACGATTGCGGGTACTGGGGTCGCGGGTACGGCCAATGGTGTCGGAACAGCAGCCAGCTTTAATAGCCCGCAAGGGATCGTCATCGACAGCGCAGGCAATCTGTATGTCGCAGATACCGGCAATAATGTGATTCGCAAGATCACCATCACGACAGGCAGCGCTGGCAATGTCTATACGGTTTCGACCTTTGCCGGACAGCTCGGTGCGCATGGCGCACTGGATGGTACGGGAACCTTGGCTCAGTTCAATACCCCGACCGGGCTTGCGATAGATGCGCAGGGCAATCTGTATGTGGCTGACTTCCTCAATTACACGATCCGCAAGATCACACCGACAGGCGTGGTGACGACGCTGGCAGGCAGTGCCGGTAATCTGGGCGCTGCGGACGGTACGGGTACGGTGGCGCGCCTGAATCACCCAACCGGACTGACGGTAGACAGTCAGGGCAATCTCTACGTGGCCGATTGTTACAACAATACGATCCGTAAGGTCTCGCCAGCAGGCGTAGTGACGACGATCGCAGGTAGCGGCGCTGCAGGATCTGCAGATAGCGCGACGGGAACGACTGCCCAGTTTAATCATCCGTTTGCGATTACCATCGACAGTAAAGGCAATCTGTACGTGGCTGATGGCAATAACAGCACCATTCGCAAGATCGTGCCCAGTGGTACCAATACGGTATCCACGATTATTGGTCAGGCCGGTCAGTTCGGAACAACCTTGGGTGCGTTGCCGGGCAGCGTGATGACGCCGCAGGGTGTGCTGATCGCATCTGGCGGGCAATTGGTCATCACCAGTGGTAATGCCGTGCTGGTGGCAAGCGGGTTCTGATGTGCGAGCCAACAGTAAAAAAGCCCCATATGGGGCTTTTTTACTGGGTGCGAATTGCCGATATCAAACGCGGAAAACCTGCTGGAAGGCCGGACGCTGGGAGATGGCTGCCAGATAGTGCTGGAAAGCCGGGCGCTCTGGGATACTCTTGGAGAGGTGGATGCCGTAAAACAGCGCAGCCCCCATATACACATCAGCAGCACTGAATGTGCCCGTGATGCTGGTCTTGCCCGTTAGGTACTGCTCCAGCACATGGATGGTCAGGTCGTAATGACCATAACCGACCATGCCCTGCTTCACGCCTTCTACCTCCACGCCAAGGCCCTTATTGGTGGTAGCGGCTTCCAGAGGACCTGCGGCAAAGAACAGCCAGCGATAGTACTCGGCACGATTGTTGAGCGCCGGGGCTAGACCTTTTTCAGGGAAAGCATCGGCAAGGTAAGCACAGATGGCTGCGGACTCGGTCACGACATGACCGTCATGGACGAGGGCAGGGACTTTGCCCATGGGATTGATCTGCAGGTAGTCGTCGGTCTTCATGGACGGACCGAATTCGACCTCGACACTTTCATAAGGAACGTCGAGTTCGGCGAGCAGCCACTGGATGATGAGGCCGCGTGAACGGGGATTGCTGTAGAGGGTGAGTGCCATGGCGGATTTCCTTGATATCGGAGACGATTTTCCATATAAAACAATAAAGCCGTGTCAGCATACACGGCTTTATTTGATCTGGTGATGACAGTCATCGGTTGGCCGATGACTGTCATGCACGAGGGTGATGCTTAGGCTTTTTTGACATAGCTATAGCTGGACAGGTCGAAGTGACGTGTGCGTTTGCGATATTCCACCGTAAAGCCGGGCCAGTTGTTGGTGTTCTTGCCATCCGCTGTCTGATACCAACTGGTGCAGCCCTGCGACCAGATGGTTTTTTTCATGCGGGTCTGGATTTCGGCATTAAACTGATCCTGTACATCCTGACGCAGGTCGGTGTAGCGCAGACCTTTAGCCGTCATGGTGCGAATGGCATCCAGAATGTAGTTCACCTGACTCTCGATCATAAAGACGATCGAATTATGGCCGAGGTTGGTGTTGGGGCCGTAGAGCATGTAGAGGTTGGGGAAGCCGCTGACGGTGAGACCGAGATAGGCTTCGGCACCATCTTTCCATGTGCTCTTCAGGTCACGACCGTTCAGACCGGTGATGTGCATCGGTGCGAGGAAGTCGGTGGCTGCAAAGCCGGTGCCGAGGATGATGGTATCGGTCTTATGCAGTTTACCATCGCTGGTGCGGATACCGGTTGGCGTGATCTCGCTGATCCCATCGCTGATGACATCGACTTGCGGTTTGACCAGCGCTCGATACCAGTTGTTGGAGATCAGGATGCGTTTACAGCCGATAGGGTAGTCGGGCATCAGGCGATGGCGCAGTTTGTGATCTTTGACTTCTTCGCGGATGTGGCGTTGAAAGAGGTACTCGACCAGCGACATCTCATTGACATAGGTGGTGAAGCCCAGCAGACGGATTTCATGCGAGCCGTACTGCCAGATGCGGTCCAGACTCTGCAGGATCGGCAGCTTCTGGAACAACGTTTTTTCCAGACGCGGGTAGACGCGGTCGGGCTTGGGGATCACATACGGTGCCGAGCGCTGATACAGGTCCAACTGCGCCACCTGATCGACGATTTCAGGCACAAACTGAATGGCACTGGCACCCGTGCCAATGACTGCGACGCGCTTGCCGGTCAGGTCATAGTCATGGTCCCAGCGTGCCGAGTGAAAGGTCTTGCCGGTAAAGGTATCAAGGCCCTTGAGATTAGGGTAGGCAGGGCGGTTCAACTGACCGACGGCGGCGACCAGAATCTCGGCTTCAAACTGCTCGCCAGTCGTACTCTGGATCTGCCAGAGGCCTAAAGCTTCGTCAAACTGAGCACTGGCAATCTCGGTATTAAACCGGACATGCGGACGGATGGCGTATTTGTCGGCGCAATGGCGCAGATACTGGTGAATCTCCGGTGCCTTGCCGAAGCGGTTAGCCCAGCCACGATCCTGCTCGAAGGAGTAGGAGTACAGATGCGACGGCACATCACAGGCAGCGCCGGGATAAGTATTGTCTCGCCAGACACCGCCGACATCATTGGCTTTTTCAAACAGTGTCAGATCGGCGATGCCGGCTTGCTTGAGACGGATTGCCAGACCTAAGCCACCAAAGCCGGTCCCGATGATCGCAACACGAGGGCGTGCGTTCTTGGTCTTTTTTGCCTGCGCTTGGTTACGGCTCTGTGGTGATACAGCACTATTCATGGGGGAAGATACCTGTGTCAGTCAATTGACATAGATTAGCGACGGATGTGCTTGATTCAGAGGTCGCACAGGGACAAAATATTGTGATTCGGGGACATTTATCAATGAGCGTGACGTATGCCGACCTGGGCGTTTGAACGCAGTGTACATAGCGTACGACTGATGACCGAATTTGCGGTCGAGCAGGGGATAACCCGCGCGCAGATGCTGGCGGATACCGATCTGACCGAAACGCAACTACTGGACCCGGCAATGGTTGTGACGGGACAGCAGGAGCTGCAGGTGATACGCAATCTGCTACGCCATCTGGGTCACCGTCCGGCGCTCGGTGTTGCGGTCGGCGCACGCTATCACTTTACTACCTTTGGCGTGCTGGGACTGGCGATCGTCAGTAGTCCCAGTGTGCGCGAAGCGCTGAATGTCGCATTACAGTATTTTCATCTCACATTTGCGTTTACGCGTTTTCTGGTCATCGATACCGCGACCGAAACCATCATTACCATTGACGATGCCGAGGTGCCGGAGGACGTCCGGCGCTTTGTCGTGGAGCGGGACGCAGCAGCCTTGATCACCGTCAAGCGAGACTTTGTACCCACCTCCATGCTGGAGCGACTGGTGATGACCTTTGCTTCGGATGAGGCGTGGCCTGCGTATACCGCATTTTTTGGTGTAGAGCCTGAGCCATTGGGGGCGAGCAGCTTTGCGGTGATGGACCGCCTGCAGATGGAGCAGCCGCTGCAGTTTGCCAATGAGCTTGCATTGAATGCTGCTGCCACCCAGTGCCGTCAATTACTCGACGAACGGCAGGCGACCCATCGCCTGACGCAGCTCGTGCGGGAGCGTCTGATGATTGCCAAAGGCCAGATGCCGACCATGGCGACTGTGGCTGCGGAGCTGTTTATGACTGCGCGGACCTTGCGACGGCATCTGGCGGATGAGGGCTGTACGTTTATTGGCGTGCGTGAAGAAGTACGGCAGCGGTTAGCAGATCAGTATCTGGCGATGGCAGAGGTCTCCATCGAACAAACGGCGGACTGGCTAGGCTATGCCGAGCCCAGCAGCTTTATCAATGCCTACAAGCGCTGGCATGGCACCACGCCGCATGCGGGTCGTCTGGTCCGCTTCTGCATGGATACGCGCAAACAAGCACGGTCGAAGTCAAGATAGTCTGCAGACACGCGTTCTATCATCTATTTGGGTGCAAGACTTGAACTGAGTGTTCATTGCTTCTGTCTGCAAACGGGATCATGATCAGGGTCACTGTGCTTCCTGATCAGCATCAGCAATCACTGAATTTCATTCGCATTGAATAACCCGAGGAATGTCATGAAAGCATCGTTTACCGTCGCCGGGATTGAGGGCGTCATCGAAGGGCCAGAAGGCCAAGTACAAGGCAAAGACGTACCGACGCTGGTCATGGTTCATGGCTGGCCGGATACGGCACGCATATGGGATGCGCAGGTTCAGTATTTCAAGCAGTACTATCGCTGTGTGACCTTCACTCTGCCGGGCTTTGAGGCGGGCAATGCGACGACCAAGGCTGGCTATACGCTGGATGAGGTGGTCAATGCCATCCGTGCCGTGGTGGATCATGCCAGCCCGGATCAGCCTGTACATCTGATGATCCATGACTGGGGTTCGTTCTATGGTTATCAGTTTTATCTGCGGCATCCTGAGCGCGTCAGTCGTCTGGTCATCGTCGATGTCGGTGATGCGGGCAGTCGGGCGTTTAAGAAATCCTTAAGCCCTAAATCCGCCGCCCTGATCCTGTCGTATCAGTTGCCGCTGGCACTGGCGTGGAAAATCGGTGGTCGGGTAGGGGATCGGATGGCGCGATCAGTAGCGAAGGTCTTGAAGGCCCCAGCAAGTAGCAATCAGATCTTTGCATCGATGGGCTATCCTTACTTTATCCAGTGGACGGGCGGCTTTGGCTCGTTTAAGG
>JASLEL010000294.1 GCA_030151145.1 Aquirhabdus sp.
CTGTGCTCGGACCCCACCAATGTGAATGTCTGTATTTTCCCGCAGTTTGCGGCCAACTTTAATAGCTATCTGAAAACACACACGGTGTATTCGAGTGACATCATCGGGCTCTTGAGTGCAGCGGCGAACAATAATCAGAACACCACCGTTGGGGTCAATTTCGGTTCGATGAGCTTAACCCCGATCAACCTGAACCTGACCAATATTCAGCTGGCCTCGCAGAATACGGTGCCTAACTGCTATGGTGGGCTGAAGTTTTGTTGATACGGATTAGACATTGAGCCAGTATCAGCAGAAGCCGTCCTCATAAATAAAAAGCCCCATCTGGGGCTTTTTATTGCACGCTCAAAGCATCACTCGCGTACCCAGCGCTTCATCACGGGTGCCAGTACCAGCAGTACGATAATACACACGATCAGTGCGCCCGCCGTCTGACCAAAGAGGATCGGCATCTCGGCGATATGCTCAGGATTGACGCTCCCGCCCAGAATCCCCGCGATCAGATTACCCATCGCAAGCGACATGAAGTAAATCCCGATCATCTGGCCCTGCAGGCGCTTGGGCGCCAGCAAGGACGTTGCCGCCATACCGACTGGACCGACAAACAGCTCACCGACTGAAAACAGGAAGTAAGCCGACACCAGCCACAGCGGCGACACCACATGCGCACCCGCCAAGATATGCCCCGCCGCCAGATACATGATGCCAAAGGCGATGGCACACAGCAGGAAGCCGATCATGAATTTACCCAGACTTGCGGTCAGCCCATGCTGTGGCCAGCGCTGCCATAGTGCACCGACGATCGGGGCAAAGATCACGATGGTGACGGGGTTGAGCGACTGAAACCACGCGGTCGGGATCACAAAGCCCATCACGTTGCGATCAGTAAAGTCGCGGGCAAAGAGATTGAGCGCCGTCGGCTGCTGTTCGCTGGCCGCCCAAAACATGGTACAGGTGACAAAGATGAGCAAACACATGATGACGCGTTTTTTCTCACTCCACGTCAGGCCATTAAAGGTAAACAGCCACGCCACATAGGCCACCACCACGGTCAGAATGGCATAGGCCATGCCATCGGCAAGCACGGTCGCGGGGAAATTCAGCACCAAGCTAATGACCGCAATCGCCACCACCGCCACCACCGCCAGAATCTTGAGCAGCGTCTGCGTCTGCACAGGCGGCAGGTCATTGGCGAGGCGATCAAAGGTCGCTTTGGCGGCGAAGCGATAGATCAAGAGCGAGATCAGCATGCCGATCCCCCCGGCCCCAAAGCCCCACTCCCAGCCCAAGCGGTCCGCAAGGTAGCCGGTCACGAGGGGAGCCGCCAGACCACCGATATTGATCCCCATGTAGAAGAGCGAATAGCCCGCATCCCGCTTTGGGTCTGCCGCGTCATACAGACGGCCGACCATGACCGTGGCGCAGGTCTTAAACAGCCCCGTGCCGATCACAATGAGGCCAAGACCGGCAAAGAAGGCCGGTTTGCCCATGCCCATCGACAGCGCAATGCTAAAGTGCCCCAGCGCAATCAGGATGCTGCCCCACCACATGGCACGCGCCTGACCCAAGATATGGTCGGCGAGCCAACCGCCAGGCAGCGCCGCCAGATAGACGCTGCCGGCAAAGATCCCGACGATGGAGGCCGCCGTATGCCGATCAAAGCCATAACCACCCTGCAGCAGGGTCGCGGTCATAAAGAGCACGAGCAGGGGACGGATACCATAGTAGGAGAAGCGCTCCCACATCTCTGACATGAAGAGCGGCGCAAGTGCGCGTGGGTGGCCGAAGAAAGTACGTTCCGTTGTACCTTGAGTGGTGATCTGTGTCATCGTGAACCATCTAATCAAAAATTTCGACTCATCATAAAGCAAGAATTATGCAATCTCATACGATTATCTGATGAACTTATCGCCATTTCTTTCATCCGTTAGATCCGTTAGACTGCGTGGGTTTAGGATATGAACGGGCTTTGGGCGAGATAGACGCGCAAGGCTCGCAACAACACTGACCAATTACTTGATCCTTCAAGCTTTATTATAGGGGTAAGCCATGTCTGCTCAGCTTCCAACATCCCACACCACGCAAGGCCCCGAAGCCGATACCCATCAACTGGTGCCTTCGAGTGACGGTATCAATCTGCATGTGGCGACATGGGGCAATCCAAAGAATACCCCGATTGTCTTCGTGCACGGCTACCCAGACTCGCACACCGTCTGGCTGCCGGTGATCAATGTGCTGAAAGACAAATACTACCTGATCGCCTATGACGTGCGCGGTGCCGGTGAGTCGGATGTGCCACCGAAGGTCTCCGCCTATCGTTTGGAGCAACTGGCGCGTGACCTTGCCGCCGTGGTCGATGCCATCATCCCGGGTCGCAGTTTTCACCTCGTCGCGCATGACTGGGGCTCCATCCAGAGCTGGCAGTCGGTCACGACCAATCAGCTCAAAGGCCGTATCGCCTCCTACACCAGTCTGTCGGGTCCATCGCTCGATCATGCGGCACACTGGATGCGCCGTCGCCTGCTGAATCCAAAAGTCGACCCCAAGCACAATGCCTATCGCCAATTGGTCAGCTCGTGGTACATCATGATGTTCCAAGTGCCCTTCCTACCTGAGCTGATCTGGAAAAACGGTCTGGGTAAAAACTGGAACAAATACCTTGCCGTGCGTGAAGGGGTCAAAGATGCCGTCATCAGCCCGACCCAGACCGCTGATGGTCAGTATGGCGTGCGTCTGTACCGCGCCAACTTCATCCCGGCATTGCTTAAGCCCAAGAAACTCTACGCGCACTGCCCAGTGCAGTTGATCGTGCTGAAGAACGACCTGTATGTGAATTCGTTCCTGTTCGAAGACCTGACCACATGGGTCAAAGACCTGTATCGCCGCGAACTGGACTCCGGTCACTGGAAAGCCCTGCACGAAGGCACCGTGGTCGCTCAGTATATCGATGAGTGGGTGTCGGCGGTGGACGCGGGCAAGCTCAGCACCTTTGCTGATCGTAAAGTCGCCGCAGCCTAAACGCTGTGCCACAAAAAAAGCGCTTCAAGCCGAATGGTTTGAAGCGCTTTTTCATTGACTGGTGTGATTAATCAGCCCCAATGGCCTGATTCAGTAATTCTTGTGATGGCGCAAAGAAGTACGCCCCACTGACCGGTGTGACGAAGTTCAACAGGCGGTCGCCGACCTCATCGGCCTTGCCATACATGCGGGCCAACATACGGTCAATGATGGTGAGATCCCGCGTATACGCGTGGAAAAACAAGCCTTTCTCACCACCACCATCCCCATAAGGCGCGCTGGTGCGCAGGATTTCCAGCTCTTCACCGTTTTCATCCTCGATCACCACACGGGCGATGTGCGAGTTGGTGCGCTTGATGCCGTCCGGCTGCTCGATGCTCTCCAGCTTGCTGCGCCCGATCACGGCTTCCTGTGCATCGACTTTGAGTTTCTGCCATGCAGACAAGTCATGCACATAGCGCTGCGAGAAAGCGAAGCTCGACGCGGCAAACGCACCCGCCGACTCATCCAAGAGCGCAACCGCGATGCGGTCATCATCACCCGCCGGATTCTCGGTGCCATCAATAAAACCGGTCAGGTCACGGCGGTCCAGATAGCGGAAGCCGGTGCGCTCATCCATCACCTCGATCTCATTGCCTAACTCATGCAGCAGGGTCTGCGACATGAGGAAGCACAGATCGGCACGCTCGGCATGGATATAGATCATCAGATCGCCACCGGTGGCAGGCAGCACGAAGTGATGCGCCGTACCCTGACCTGTGAGCGGGGCCAGCTCATGGTAGCCCGCAGGCAGCTTCTGTCCCAGCCGCTGCCAGAGCGCACCGCCAAAGGAGACGACGGTCGAGAGCTTGGATTCGGGATACTGCGACAGGAGGCGTGCGCGGGTGGTCTCAAAGTCGGCCAAGCGTTCTTTTAAAGTATCCAGCTTAAGATCTTTGACTTTGAGCACGATATAGCGTGAATGCTGCGACGGCTCAGGGATAATGCCGGACTGGGGGCTGTAGGACATGGCGTGCTCCTTCCTTTGAATCATCAGCAGGGGAAAAATAGAATGACATGATGTGCAGATCGCATTGATTGTAGCCAGAAATCCGCCCTGTGCCACGGCTAATGACAAACGCTTACCAATTCAATGTACTGACCATGGGCTTTGGCGTTATGCTCGCACTTAACAGGACGTATCCATCGCTATTTGTCAGCTACTTGTACCGCCATGAACAACACCATTGCCTCAGATCAGACCATCGACCAAACCACGGACCAGGCCGTAGACCACCACGAGCATATCCGTGCCATTCTGGCAACCCTGCCCAATCTGCCGGGCGTGTACAAGATGATCGGGTCGGCTGGCGAGCTGCTCTATGTCGGCAAAGCCAAGAATCTCAAGAACCGCGTCACTACTTATTTCGCCAAGACTGTTGAGCATCCCAAGACGCGCGCGCTGGTAGCGCGGATTCGCCATATCGAAACCTTGATCACGCGCAGCGAAACCGAGGCGCTGCTCTTGGAGCAGAACCTGATCAAGGCCAACAAGCCGCCGTTTAACATCATGCTGCGGGACGACAAGTCGTACCTGTATATCTTTGTCTCGGCGGATCGGCCTTATCCGCGACTCGCTGCCGGACGCGGCAAGCGTAACCATCGCGAAGGCACTTTCTTTGGGCCGTATCCCAGTGCGGCGGGCGCTCGCGAGGTGATGACCACGGTGCGCAAGATGTTCATGATGCGCTCGTGTGAAAATACCTTTTTCGCCCAGCGTGAGAGGCCCTGTCTTGAGTATCAGATCAAGCGCTGTCGGGCACCCTGCGTGGGCTTGGTGACGCCTGAGGAGTATGCGGTCGATGTCGCCAATACCGTCGCCTTTATGCAGGGTGATACCCGGACGCTGGATCAGAAGCTCATCGCCCAGATGGAGCAGGCGTCCAATGACCTGCACTTCGAGCAGGCGGCGCTGTATCGGGATCAGCTCATTGCGCTGCGCGAAGTGCAGGCGCAGCAAGCGGTGGATACTGGCGGTCGCGTCGATGCCGATATCCTCGCCATCGCGCAGCAGGCCGGCATCGTCTGCGTGCAGGTGATGAATGTGCGCAACGGTCAGGTCCTAGGCGGCAAGAGTTTTTTTCCTGATATGGAGGTTGCGGATGATCTCGGTGATCTACTCTCTGAGTTTCTGGCGTCGTTTTATTTCCAGTATGCGGATGAGTTGCCCCGCGAGTTGATTGTCAGTACACCCATGTGTGATCAGGCGGCACTGGAGGAGGCTTTCCAGACTGAATTCCAGCAAAAGGTCAGTATCAAGACCCGCGTGCGTGACAAACGCGCCGAATGGCTCGACATCGCCATCGTCAACGCCGAAGGCGCACTCAAAGCCAAGCTGTCCAATCAGATTGAGCTCAATGAGCGTTTCCGTATCCTGCAGGCGGTGCTGGGGCAAGCGGTGGATCGTATCGAGTGCTTTGACATCAGTCATACCATGGGCGAGTCGCCGATTGCGTCCTGTGTGGTGTTTGATCAGGGCGGCGCGCGCAAGCGTGACTATCGCCAGTACGCCATCACGGATATCACGGGCGGCGACGACTATGCCGCCATGCGACAGGTGCTGACGCGGCGCTACAAGAAGCAGCCCTTACCCGACCTGATCCTGATCGATGGCGGCAAAGGCCAGCTTAATATCGCCAAAGAAGTCATGGCCGAGCTTGCGCTTGATCCCTTCATGATTGGCGTGTCCAAAGGCGAAGGGCGCAGGCCGGGCCTAGAGACGCTGCACCGCACTGATGGGACGTTTTTTCAGCTGGAGCCGGATGACAAGGCGCTGCATTTGATCCAGCAGGTTCGCGACGAGGCGCATCGCTTTGCCATTACCAAACACCGTGCCAAGCGCGACAAGAAGCGCGGCGGCTCGGTACTGGAAGTCATTCCGGGTCTGGGACCTAAACGCCGTCGTGATCTTTTGACCCACTTTGGCGGCATACAGGGCGTGCTCAAGGCGTCCGAAAGCGAAATTGGTGGGGTGCCGGGCTTGGGTCCTGCCATGGCCCGTCTGATCTACAAGGTCCTGCATGAATAAATCTCTGGACCATCGGGTCCCATCACCCCGCTTAATTCGCCAGCGACTCGCTTAAGGTCTTGCGGATGGCATCGATCGCCATGCGCACCAGCGTCGAGGGCGAGCCTTTGTCTGCATATACGGCATAGATCGCGGCATATTCACAGACATGCTCCGGAAACACGGGTACCAGATCGCCGCACTGCTGATAGGGTCTAAAGACGAAATCCGGGATAAAGGCCAAGCCGCACCCGGCCCGCGCCAGTGCGACCACCGCAGGCAGTGAGTTGCATTTACGGTTCGCCGTGAAGGACAGCTTGACCTCCTCTCGCGTCTGCGTGTGCATGAGCAGATGGGTAATATGCGTACCCTGCCAGCTATTGGCGACATAATCCACGCTCTGCATCGACAGACTGTTTGTGAGCATCGCCTCGGGTGAGATATTGCACTGTTTCAGATAGGCCGGACTGGCACAGAGCACATCGTGAAATCCGCCGATCTTCTTTTGCTTATATTCACTGGAGGGCATTTTGCCCACCCGGATCGCCAGATCGATCTTGTCCTCAATCAGATTGACTCGACTGTCATTGCCCATCAAGACCGGCTGAATGCCGGTATGCTCGCGCACCAGATTACCGATTGCGGGAGCGACGATTGGGCCGATCAGGGCATTCGGCGCACTGATGCGCAACGCTCCCACCGCCAGCTGCTGCTGATCGCGCGCTTCCTGCCATGCCTGCTGCACCACATCATGCATCTCGCGGCAGCGGGTATAGAAGAGCTGCCCGGCTGCAGTCAGTGCCTGCCGCCGGGTATTGCGCGTGAGCAGGGTCAGTCCGAGCTCCAGCTCCAGCGTTTTTAAATGCTGACTGACCACCGACTTGGAAATTCCCAAACGTGTTGCTGCCCCGCTGATACTGCCTGCGTCGACGATTTCGGTAAAAAAAAGCATATGTCTTATATGTTTATCCATACGCAGCTCGTGATCGGATCTCGTGATTGTTCGGGTTTGTAGAACACACTGTTCTGTTAGTATACGCTTTTGAATTTCATTAATTAATCTAATATTTCACTCACATGAATCCGTTTGTCATTATCATCAGATTAGAGCGTGGACAATGAGTGACCCGTTTGATTTTCCGATTTATTTTCCAAGGACTTTGCTGACCGATGCCGTGGTTCACAGCGTCGATATCACCCGCTATGCCATCAAGGACGGCCAACCGGACAAAAATCGCGTCGCTTTAAGCACTGATGCAGGCATGCGTTTCATCGATCAGGGGGTCTCCAACTGGTTCGTTGATCTGAATACCCCACAGGCCATGCAGCCTTGGCAGGGCAATCTGCCGCCCATGGTCAAGGTGCGCGCCACCTGGTATGACGCAACCCAAGCCCTCAAGGCCAATATCAAGGTCGTCTCAGGCGGCAGCGCCAATGTCTTCGGTGGCATGGGTGCTTTTCTGGTGCCGGATGGTTTTACGGTCCCAACGGTACTTGCGACCCCCGAGAACGTCACGTTTTATGGTCTGTCGCTGATCCCTAACCGCACCCCGTTTACCGTGCGGACCGAAAACGTTGATATCGTCATGATGGCCTATGACTATAACTCGATTTACAAGAAAGA
>JASLEL010000385.1 GCA_030151145.1 Aquirhabdus sp.
TAATTCCGCTTCCAGCTTCACAGCCTGTTGTTCTGCCAATCCATAATGTTGGTTCATGATCTGGGCAAATGGCATCCCGACTCTCCTGTTAAGAAATCAAACTTTTCATGACGATACCGTAAACTCAAGCTGCACATTTACATATAAGTATCGGCATAAAAAAGCCAGAACAACGTCCGGCTTTGTATAAGCATAAAACGCTTACTTCGCTGCATCACCATCATGGACCAAATGCATTTTGTTTAATGCATACGCCACACCACTGGCAATTCGCACCTGCAATCGCTGATGAATATCCTCTTTATCTGCATCGGAATAGCTCTCATACAATCGCTGCTCAGCGGTGATTGAGCGCATTTTCTCACATGGCCATTTGTCGGTATTCCACTCCCAACCGACGGACTGACCACTATCGACCCGATAGACTTTTACGATAAAACTAGAGTAAACACATTGCTGCTGACCGTGAAACACATTATTGACTGTATTCAAACCATAACCCGCACGAAACTCGCGACGATTAACTTCATTCAGTGCAGGGTTCACCACGACCAACGTATCGATGTGCTGTCGTTTTGCCTGACGGAACAGTTCATCCAGACGATCATTGCCGTATTTCTTAGTGCCGGTACTCGCCTGATCCAGCCGAACCACATTAAACCGATTATGTTTCTTTAGTAAATCAATCGCCGTATCTTCAGTGAAATGATCGACCTGCCACTGCGATACGGATACATCGCTTGCAGTGTCCAGAAAGGCAAGTGCACCCATTGAATTGGTATGTAGGGTATCTCCCAACTGCGACACCACGCCTATCGTCTGCATCCGTCCAATATCCTCTACCGCCACTGAGCGCTTAAGATCCAATGTGGCACAGCCACTCAACGTACTGATCAATGTCAATACCGCAATGATCCGTACCGATAATCCATTACTTTTTGTAGCGATCATTCAATTCACCCAAAACGTTAAGACCATTAAAAATACATAATATTCACCAATTGTACATTTTTATCATTTTATTAACACTATTATATTGCCCCTCAAAAACCTTTTCGTCTAGAAAAAATTAAAGCGGCATTTCAATCTCTGGCATAGCGTGTCTCCATAAAAAAAGCCGGACCCACGTCCGGCTTTCTCATTCATTCCGTAATCAGCTCACGCGATCACCCGGCTTCGCCCCACTATCCGGCGACAGCAGGAAAATTCCCTCATCATTACCCGCCGCCAGCACCATGCCGTTCGACACACCAAAGCGCATCTTACGCGGTGCGAGATTCGCCACCACCACGACCTGACGATGCAGCAACGCCTCCGGCGAGTACGCCCCACGGATACCGCTAAACACCGTGCGTGGCTCTGCTTCACCGACATTCAAAGTCAGCTTGAGGAGCTTATCCGAGCCCTCGACCGTCTCTGCTGCCACGATCTCCGCCACGCGCAGATCGACCTTCAGGAAATCTTCGATCGTGATCACACTGCGCTCTCCACTTTCCCCGCCCGCTGGTTGAGAAGCCTCTTTAGGCGCAGCAACTTTCGTCTTACCCGCAGGCTCAGCCGCCGCGACAGATGCAGGTGCCGCAGTGGTTCCCGCTGTTTGAAGAGTCTCTTTGGAGGCTTCCACCATCGCATCGACTTTCACCTGCTCGACACGCTGCATCAGCGGCTGGAAGGTCGCGATCTCATGATCGACCAGAATTGCACGACGGCTGTCCCAATCCAGTGAATCCAGACGCAGGAACGCCTGCACCTGTGCCGCCATGGCAGGCAGTACTGGCGCGAGGTACACCATCAGTTGACGAAACAGATTCAGCCCCATCGAGCAGACGGCCTGCACCTCAGCCTCCATGCCCTCCATCTTGGCAAGTGCCCACGGCTTCTTCTCATCGATATACTGATTAGCCCGATCCGCCAGCGCCATGATGTCGCGGATCGCACGGCTAAACTCACGCGCCTCATACGCCTGACCGATGCTGTCACCGGCCGCGATAAAGTCGTTTAGTAGTTCTGGCTCACTGACCGTAGCGGCGAGCTTGCCGTCGAATTTCTTGGTGATAAAGCCTGCGCAGCGACTGGCGATATTCACCACCTTGCCCACGAGGTCGCTGTTTACTTTCAGCGTGAAGTCTTCGAGGTTCAGGTCAATGTCTTCGACCGTATCCGAAAGACGACTGGCGAAATAGTAGCGCAGCGTTTCCGGATTCAGATGCTCA
Organism: Aquirhabdus sp.; assembly: GCA_030151145.1. Lineage (GTDB taxonomy): Bacteria > Pseudomonadota > Gammaproteobacteria > Pseudomonadales > Moraxellaceae > Aquirhabdus. Next base: position 2,214 of record JASLEL010000385.1, read on the forward strand.
AGGAAGGTCTCGGCTTTGATGAAGGTGCCGCGCGACTTGCTCATCTTTTCTTTGTTGACGGTCAGGAAGCCATTGGCATAGATGCCGGTCGGCGTACGATAGCCCGCACCTTCGAGCATCGCAGGCCAGAACAGTGAATGGAAATAGACGATGTCTTTACCGATAAAGTGATACAGCTCGGCAGTGCTGTCCTTGGCAAAGTAATCATCAAACTTCAGGTCGTGGCGCTTGCTGCACAGATGCTCAAAGCTTGCCATGTAGCCGATAGGCGCATCCACCCAGACATAGAAATATTTGCCCGGCGCATCTGGGATCTCAAAGCCGAAATACGGCGCATCACGCGAGATATCCCAGTCGGCAAGGCCCGCCTCGAACCATTCACCGAGTTTATTGCTGATGCTCGGCTGCAGACGACCCTCGGCACGGGTCCAGTTCTGCAGAAACTCGGCAAAGTGCGGCAGTTGGAAGAAATAATGCTCGGATTCTTTCTCAACCGGCGTCGCACCACTCAAGGTTGAGTAGGGATTCTTGAGTTCGGTGGCATTATAGGTACTGCCGCAGACTTCGCAGGAGTCACCGTACTGATCTTTAGCGCCACACTTGGGGCATTCACCTTTGATAAAGCGGTCTGCAAGAAAAAGCCCCTTCTCCGGGTCAAACAGCTGACGCACCGGACGTACGCTGATATGGCCTGCATCGCGGTTGGCGAGGTAAATCTCGGTCGAGCGCTTGCGGTTCTCATCACTGTGCGTCGAGTGATACTGGTCAAAACCGACAAAGAAGCCCGCAAAGTCACGCTCATGCTCGCGCTGCACCTGTGCGATCTGCTGCTCTGGCGTGACGCCATTGGCCTGCGCCTTGAGCATGATCGCCGTACCGTGCGCATCATCGCCGCACACGTACGTCACCTGATGGCCGCGCGCCCGCATCGCCCGCACCCAGATGTCAGCCTGGATATAGCCCACCAGATGGCCGAGATGGATCGGGCCGTTGGCGTAGGGCAAGGCATTGGTGACGAGGATACGACGTTGGGCTGTGGAGACTGGAGCTGACACGGACTTATAACTCGAATAAATAATCAATATGACTAATATAGCAAAAATGGACGCAAATCGCCTGTGTCAAGCGTAGTCAGACTTGTTAAAATCGCTGCCTCGTTTATAGGTTTTAGCTGCATCGTGGAGTGCTGATCATGTTTGACCGTATTAAAAATCTGTTTGGCCAGCCCCAGACGCCCGATCAGCCCGCCGTATCTGAACCCAATCCAGCTCAGATAGACGTCCTACTCGCTCACTTTCCATTGCAAAAAGATCAGGCGACGCCAACGCTTGCCAGTCTGATCAGCCAACAGGCACTGACCGACCAAACCCTCAATCTCACGCTGAAGCTACCCGCAGGCTATACAGGCGACCCGCAAGAGCTACATGACCGTCTCGCTGATGCGCTGGCCGCCTTGGGTGTGACAGAGGTCAACCTGCATCTGGTCCAGCAGAAGGTCGAAGGCCAAACCAAGAGCAAGCCCGCAGGCGTAGCTACGGCATCCACGCAAAAACTCCCCGTCGTCACCAATGCCGCAGCGCCCGTCCCGACTTCAACGCCGACCCGTCCTGTCCCTCCGACCCAAGGCGAGCTGAAAGCCCATGCCCATATCGCCCATATCATCGTCGTGGCCTCAGGCAAAGGTGGCGTCGGTAAATCCACCACGGCAGTCAACCTGGCACTGGCCTTACAGAAAAACGGTGCCCGTGTCGGCATGCTCGACGCCGACATCTACGGCCCCAGTATCCCGACAATGCTGGGGATCGAAGGCAAAACGCCACTGATCGAGAATGAACAATTCGTACCGCTTGAGGCGCATGGTCTCGCGGTGCTGTCGATCGGCAATCTGACCGGAGATAACAATACCCCTATCGTCTGGCGTGGCCCCAAGGCCACCGGTGCGCTGATGCAGCTTTTTAACCAGACGAACTGGCCGACACTGGATTACCTCATCATCGACATGCCACCCGGTACGGGCGACATCCAGTTGACGCTCGCCCAGCGTATCCCAGTCAGTGGCGCTGTGATCGTCACGACCCCGCAGCATGTCGCACTACTGGATGCGCAGAAAGGCATTGAGCTGTTCAATAAAGTGAATATCCCAGTCTTGGGCGTGATTGAGAATATGGCCCTGCATGTCTGCAGCCAGTGCGGTCATGTGGATGAGATCTTTGGTGCAGGCGGTGGTGAGAAGTTGGGTGAGCAATACCATGTCCCTCTGCTCGGCCGTCTACCGCTGGATCGCGCCATCCGCGAGCATGCCGACACGGGTACGCCCAGTGTGGTTGCAGACGATATTGCTGCACCACTGTACCTGCAGATCGCCGAGAAGGTCACCGCTGAAGTCGCCAAACTCGGCCAGACCCATGCACGGGATGATAAGCGGATTTTTTAAAGGGTTATCAGACGCGACCCAGCGGCCATTGTTTAAAGACGGGTAATGCCTCTGCCTCAGCAGAGAAAGCCGCCAACGCTGGGAAACGCTCCGCAGGCACCACATCCGCCAGCACATGCTGGGTAAACGCCCATGCCACGGCAATGCTAATACTCGCCTGATCAATATCACTGCCCAGTGACAACGGCTGTCGGGTCATCTCACGCTCAAGCTCGCCATAGGCCGCCAGTAACTGTCCCGTCACTCGATCCACCCACGGCTGATGGCGCATCTCCTCAGGCCGGAGCGTATGCTCATAGTAGAGCTGTACGCTCTTCTCACAGGCCGCCAATGCCAGACCGATCAGACTTAAAGTTCGCAGACGCGATCCGAGATCGCTCGGCATCAGAGTCTTACCGGTGGCCAAGGTCTCGACGTAATCAAGCATCAGGGTCGAATCCATCAGCACCGTGCCGTCACCTGCGACCAGTGTCGGAGCCTTCACGACCGGATTGATCGCCTGAAACTGCTCAAAGTGGCGAAACACCGACACCGACTCATGCGCAAACGGCAGACTTAAATACTGCAGCGAGATCGCCACCCGCCGTACATAAGGCGAATCCAGCATACCGATCAGTTTCATATCTTGCGTCCTTTAGAGGGTGTCCAAGGCTGGCTATTGAGACCAACAGTCCAGACAGGCTATGGGCCACAGCATAATCCAGCATAGCAAGTCACGACAAGAATAAAATTAAATCATTAACTTGCCGCGCCTGTACCGACACCTGCACCCATCAT
>JASLEL010000386.1 GCA_030151145.1 Aquirhabdus sp.
AGTTTAGTCCCTTGCAGCACCTGATGGACATGGTGATCCATACGCTTAGCGGCAAACTGGTCGCTTTCGTCTTTCAGTGCGTTGACCGCATCCTGAATCTGCGTAAGATCATCCGCCGTTAGAGCTGCTTTCAAATGCTGGATGGCGAGGGTCAGTTTTGCTCGCTCATCGGGTACCAGCAGCGGCTGAACTTCGGTCAGATCTTGTACCATGGCTTGTTCGAGCGCCAGCAGTTCGCGTTCGGCTTCGACTTTGCTTTCGGCCAGCGTGCGCAGGTTTTTGTCTTCTTCGGCGTGCTGATAAGCTTCAGTCAGGAAGCGCGCTGTATCTTCGTGTGACAGACCATAGGAGGGCTTGATCGTCACGTCGCTCTGTACCCCGGTCGTGGTCTCTTTGGCCGAGACGGACAGCAGGCCATCGACATCGATCTGAAAAGTCACCTGAATCCGCGCAGCACCAGCCACCATCGGCGGGATACCACGCAGCTCAAAACGGCCCAGCGAACGGTTGTGCGCGACTGTCTCGCGTTCACCCTGCAGGATATGGATCAGCATGGCAGTCTGACCGTCTTTATAGGTGGTGAACTCCTGCTGTCTCGTGATCGGAATCGGTGAGTTACGCGGGATCAAGCGCTCAACCAGACCGCCCATGGTCTCAAGACCGAGCGACAGTGGTGTCACATCCAGCAGCAGCGCACCATCCTGACGATTGCCAGCCAGCTGATCCGCCGAGAGCGATGCGCCGAGCGCAACGACCAAGTCGGGATCGATAGTACACAGGGGCTTCTGACCAAAAAACTGCTCAACGGCATCCTGCACATAAGGAATACGGGTCGAGCCACCCACCAGCACCACCGCGTTGACATCAGTAGTAGAATGCTTGGCATCACGCAGGACACGCTTGCAGACCGCCAGTGTACGCTCAATGAGCGGGGTGATCAGTTGATTAAACTGATCCCGGGTGAGCACGATAGACTGGGATCCAAAGGTAAATGCCGTGCTGTCCTGACTGCTCAGGGTTTCCTTGGCCTGTCTGGCGGACTTCATCAACGCCTGTAGCTCGGCTGGTGTGACCTGTGCGATATGCAGCTCATGGCGCGCCCAATCCACGATCAGGCGATCCAGATCATCACCGCCCAGTGCGGTATGCCCACCGGTGGCCAGCACCTCATAGACACCTCGGTTCAAGCGCAGGATCGAGACATCGAACGTCCCCCCCCCAAAGTCATAAACGACCTGGATATGATCCTGCACCTGCTGCTGGTCAAGGCCATAGGCAATGGCAGCGGCAGTGGGTTCGTTCAAAAGACGCAGGACATGCAGACCAGCCAGCTGAGCGGCATCACGGGTCGCCTGACGCTGGGCTTCATCAAAATACGCCGGTACCGTGATCACGGCCCCGACCAACTCACCGCCTAAGGTCGCTTCGGCACGGCTACGTAGGGTTTTCAGAATCTCTGCTGAGGCTTCGATCGGAGTCTTACGACCTTGCGCGGTGATAAAGGCCGGCATCTCTTCGGCATCGCCGCTTAAGGTATAAGGGTGGTCAAACTGAATATCGGATTTGGCACGCCCCATAAAGCGTTTGACCGAGATCAAGGTATTGACAGGATCATCGACAGCGGCAGCAAGCGCACGTTTACCAACAGTAGTCACCGTTTTTAAGGCGGTCTGATCGCCATGGGCGTCTACAATCTGATAGCGTACGACGGAAGGCAGCAGGCTATCGCCATTCTCATCCGCCAGAATGGCAGGCTTGCCTGAGCGCACACTGGCGACCAACGAATGCGTGGTGCCGAGATCAATGCCGACCGCCAGACGATGCTGATGCGGTGCGGTGGATTGGTTGGGTTCGGCAATCTGAAGCAAAGCCATCGGGTCGTCAGTCCTGAAAATAAGTGCAAAATAAAAAAGAGATCGGCGATGGCGCTCGGCTAAGTACCGGCGCGTGTCACTTTAGATAAAATCATCCAGATCATCAAAGCGATCTTCGGTCGCATCAATATCATCCAGAATCCGCCGCATAAAAGCCAACTTGCGGCAGGTATCCCGCGCCTCAGGCCAATCATCCGTACGATAGTCCAGATCAAATTCCCGTGACAGGGATTCGATCCATTGCTGCACCTCTACGCGCAGACTATCGAGCATCTCGGGTGTATTGGCTTCATCCAGTTGCTCACGGACTTCCAGCGCATTACCGAGAAAATCAATATCGCCTATTGACTGATCCAGCGCGACCGCTTGCTGTTTGAGCGACAGTAGATAGGCGGCCCGTTTATCCACCACACGCAGGGTGTCATAGGCCATATTGATGGTCGCGGAATCAACAGCAGTCGATACAGAGCCAGCCACTTGCTGATCCGGATGATGCTCGCGCTGCAGCGCCCGATAGCGATGGGCAAGGAGAGACAGGTCTATGTCAAAGGATTCTGGAAGATCAAACAGTGCAAAGAAGTTCAAAGCAAAGACCTGTGCATAATAAAATGAGTAGAGGATAGAGGCGGGCTAGCGATTTAAACCGTGAAAGACTCACCGCAGCCGCACTCTCCGGTCTTGTTCGGATTTTCAAACTTAAAGCCTTCGTTGAGGCCTTCCTTGACATAGTCCATCTCAAGGCCGCTCAGATACACCATGCTTTTAGGGTCAATGAACACATTGACACCATGCGCTTCGAACTTCTCATCCAGCGGATCGACCTGATCAACGAACTCCAGCACATAGGCCAGACCCGAGCAGCCCGATGTCTTGATGCCCACACGAATGCC
>JASLEL010000410.1 GCA_030151145.1 Aquirhabdus sp.
CGAATTCACCACCCCTACCGCGGTTCAGGCCGAGGCGATCCCTGCTGCGATGGCAGGCAAAGACCTCCTGGTTTCAAGCCAGACCGGTAGTGGCAAGACCTTTGCCTTCCTGCTGCCTACCCTGAATGGACTGGTCGCACAAGACGCCCAGCCCCTCAATGCCCGGCTGAAAAACATCCCTGCCCCGCAGATCCTTGTCCTGTGCCCGACCCGTGAGCTGGCCCAGCAGGTCTGTCAGGACGCCATCAAACTCGTCCGCCACATTAAAGGCATGCGCATCGCCAGCATCATGGGCGGCATGCCTTTCGGCAAACAGATCGCCCAGCTGAAAGGCGCACAAGTGGTCGTCGCGACCCCAGGCCGTCTGCTGGACCTGATCAACCGTCGTCAGCTGGTCCTGAGCGACGTCAACGCTCTGATCGTCGACGAAGCCGACCGCATGCTGGACTTAGGCTTCTCCGAAGATCTGGAAGCCATCAGCGATCTGGCACAAGGCCGCAAGCAAACCCTGATGTTCTCGGCGACCTTTGCTGACCGCATCATTTCGCTCGCCAAGCACATGATGAACGATGACCCTGTGCGCATCGCCATCGAAACCGGTCACTCGACCAATGCCGACGTCACCCAGACCCTGCACTGGACCGACGGCTTTGAGCACAAGAAAAAATTGCTGAACCACTGGCTCAGCGACGAAACCATGGATCAAGCCGTGGTCTTCGCCAGCACCCAAGAAGATACCGACATGTTGGCTGAAGAGCTGGCGATGGCGGGTCATCAGGTTGTCGCCCTGCACGGTGCGATGCCGCAAGCCGTACGTATGCGCCGCATCCGCAGCCTGCGTGAAGGTCGTGTGCGCATCCTGGTTGCCACCGACGTCGCCGCGCGCGGTCTCGACGTGCCGGCCATCAGCCACGTGATCAACTTCGGCCTGCCGATGAAGAACGAAGACTACGTCCACCGCATCGGCCGTACCGGTCGTGCCGGTCGTACCGGTCAGGCGATCACCCTCGCTACTCACCGTGAGCGCAGCAAGATCCGCGCGCTGGAAATGTACCTGCAAACCCGCATCAACGTCTCCGAAATCGCCGGCCTTGAGCCAAGCCCACCACCCGCTGGCGGCCGTGATGGCGCTGGTCGTGGTCGTGGCGGCTTTGGCGGCGGTCGCGGTCGTGACGGCGGTGGCGGTCGCGGCTTTGGTGGTCGTGATGGCGGCGGTCGTGACGGTGGTCGCGGCTTTGGCGGTGGTCGTGACAGCAATCGTGACGGTGCACCGCGTGAGCATGCGCCTCGTGAACACGCACCGCGTGACCATGCACCGCGTGACCATGCGCCACGCGAAGGCGGTCGTTTCGACAGCCGCCCACCGCGCTTCAGCGATGACAACCGTGGCAACCGCTTCGAGGCATCCGGCGAACGCGCACCACGCGAGTTCAACAACAACCGTCCAGGCGGCTTTGGCCGTGACCGCGACGGTCAACGCGACCAGAACGCCCCACGCAGCTTCCAGAGCCCGCGTGCCGGTGGCAACGAGCGCAGCTTCCGCAGTGAAGTCGGTGGCGCCCGTGAAGGTGGCCGTGAGAACCGCGTCGTCGGTGAGCGTAACTTCAATCGTGAATTCCGCGATGCCACAGGTGCAGGCAACAACCGTCCGCGCCGTGAGTTCGGCAGCAATGACCGCAATAGCACTGGCGGCGGCGAACGTCGCGGCGACTTCCGCAAGAAACGCGATTACGAATAAGTTCGTACCGCAGACTTAGGTCTGTATCGTTCAAGAAAAAGCCGGCTCACCAGCCGGCTTTTTTTATGCCCGGCGGAGATCATCCTTCGGCGGGCGGCCACCAGATGATCCCTCCGCGACCCTTTCCCCATCCCACAAGCTGTGCTATTGTCCAGTACATTCATGCTGCGCAATCTTTGCGCTGCCGAGATGCACCGTCACGACCCATGTCAAAGGACGACCACATGGCCTATCTATTTACCTTTCTGGTTGCCATCAATGCCTTATATTTGGGCTTTGAACTCTTGCGGCAGAACCAGCCTGCGACCATGCAGCCCGTCACCAACAGCCTGCAGCGTAAAAACTTTCCGGTCACATTGGAACTGGTCGCCGAAAAACCTGTGCTCACGCAACTGCAAAATGCGGTGAACTCCGCAACTGACAAGCTGAACAACCTCGGGCACATGAGCCATACGGACAAACCCGCCTCCTGATCGCCGCCATGCCGGATGACCCCATGCGATGTCATCCGTCGCAGGCCGATGCAATCACGCAGGAAAGTGAACATTATGGTTAAATCCGTCGGCCCGGGCATACAAAGCTTGTACAGGGCCGCATAAACTCGCATCAAAATGTAACTTCTTTTATGTTACAGTGCGCATTACTGATTTTCTAAATTTTTTGGCTTTTGCTGCATGACCATCTCCCAGACTGCCACTACTGCGCCCTCCTCGTCCGACCCTGAGGTCAAGACGGCTGTCCCGCATTTGGCTGAGGTGCATGATCTGTCCTTTAGCTGGGGCGACCGCGTCATTTATGACCGGATCAATCTCGCCATCCGTCGTGGTCAGGTCACCGGGATCATGGGGCCCTCCGGCACGGGCAAGACCACTCTGCTCAAGCTCATCGGCGGTCAGCTCACCCCCGACTCCGGTCAGGTCCTGCTGAATGGCCGCTGCATCAGCAAGATGAGCCGTAACGAACTGTTTGCCGCACGCGCAGGCATGGGCATGCTCTTTCAAAGCGGTGCGTTGTTTGCCGACATGACCGTGTTTGAAAACGTCGCCTTCCCGCTGCGCGCCCACACCGACCTCTCCAATAACCTGATCCGCGAGATGGTGGGCCTCAAGCTTGAAGCCGTCGGCCTGCGCGGTACCGAAGACCTGATGCCCGCCGAGCTGTCGGGCGGGATGAACCGCCGTGTGGCGCTGGCACGCGCCATTGCGCTGGACCCTGAGCTCATCATGTACGATGAGCCGTTTGCAGGCCAAGACCCCATCGTCATGGGCGTGCTGGTCCGTCTGATCCGTACCCTGCGCGATGCACTGGGTCTGACGACCGTCATCGTCTCGCACGACGTCTCCGAGACCCTCTCCATCGCCGACTATGTCTACGTGATTGCCGATGGCAAGGTCATGGGCGAAGGCACACCCGAAGAGCTCAAGCATTCCGATTCACCTTTTGTCCGCCAATTCCTGCAGGGCCTGCCCGATGGGCCGGTTGAGTTTCAATACAGTCAGGCCCCGTATCTTGCGCCATCGACCAAAGGGACCCGCCCATGATCTGTACTCACCCCTTTACGGTGCGGAACGGCACATTTTGCCGCCACATCCTGTCCTTCGAGGTCTGACATGCGCTGGGTTCAACGTTTAGGACGCGACACCCTGAGTCGCATTGATGGCATCGGCGCTTCCGGCGTTCTGCTGGCGCGTTCAGCGGTTGGTATCCCCAAGTGGTCTGGCCTCTACCTGTTCATCCAGCAGATGTATCGGGTCGGGGTATTGTCGCTGCTCATTATTCTGGTTTCGGGTCTGTTTATCGGACTGGTCTTGGGCCTGCAAGGCTTTACCATCCTATCCAAATACGGCAGCTCGCAGGCACTGGGCACCATGGTGGCCCTGACGCTGGTGCGTGAACTGGGTCCTGTGGTTACTGCACTGCTGTTTGCCGGGCGTGCCGGCTCGACCCTGACCGCCGAGATCGGCGCGATGAAGGCCAAAGAAGAGTTGGCCAGCATGGAAATGATCGGTGTAGACCCGCTACGTCGCATCGTCGCACCGCGCCTGTGGGCCGGGATCGTCAGCATGCCCATGCTGGCGGTGGTCTTCTCCGCCGTTGGCATTCTGGGCGGCAAGATGGTCGGCGTGGACTGGCTGGGTGTCGATGAAGGCTCATTCTGGGCCAGCATGCAAAATAATGTCAGCTTTATCAATGATGTCGTCAATGGCGTGATTAAGAGCATGGTATTCGGCGTGGTCTGTACCTGGATCGCAGTTTATCAGGGCTATGCCGCCCCGCCCTCATCTGAGGGCATCTCGACCGCGACCACCAATACCGTGGTTTATTCTTCGCTGTGCGTTTTGGGACTGGATTTTATACTGACTGCGGTCATGTTTGGAGGTTTATCATGAGAACACGTGGCGCCGAGTTTGGCGTTGGAATATTCATTATTCTGACCATTGCAGCCGTGTTCTTCCTTGCGCTGCGTGTCAGTGGTCTGCTCAGTGAAGTCAATAAAGGCGGCTTTACCGTCACCGCACACTTCCAGAACATCGGTGGACTGACCCCACGCGCCAAAGTGACCATGAGCGGCGTCCTGATCGGTCGTGTGACCGGCATTGCGCTGGACCCCAAGCGTCTGGATGCGGTGGTCAGCATGCGCATTGACAACAGCATGCAAAACCAGATCAGCACCGACGCCACCGCCAGCATCCTGACCGAAGGTCTGATTGGCGGACAATACATCGGCATCTCGCCCGGCGCGGACGATACCATGCTCAAGCAGGGCAGCGAAATTGAACAGACCCAGAGCGCACTGGTGCTCGAAGATCTGATCAGCAAGTTCCTGTTTAACAAAGCAACCGAGCCGACGCCAGCAGCATCCGCACCCGCAGCCACCAGTGCTACAAGCGCAAACAAAACTGCTGCAAGTGCCAACAATAATAGTGCATTTTAATCAGGATAGACGGTATATCATGCATGCATGTTGATCCTGAAGACCACGGTTTTCTGACTCGGATTGACACGTCACAGATCCTGACAACACCGCATTTGATCGTTTTGGAGAGTGTGTAGATGAAACGCTTTGCTTTACCTGTCGCCGCGATCACGCTGGCCAGCCTGTTCTCGATGCAGACCGCTTTCGCGGCCGTCGAGCCCGCGCCTGTTTTTGTAAAACGCATTTCCGATGCTCTGATCAACCGTCTGGTCAGTGAACGCAGTGCCTACAAAAAGAACCCAGCCCTGATCAATGACATCGTCAAGGATAACCTTGAGCCGTATGTTGATTTTGAAGGTTTTGCACGCGGTGTCATGGGCGTGTACTACCGTCAAGCCACCCCTGATCAGCGCAGCCAATTCACCCAGACCTTCAAACAAAGTCTGATCCGCACCTACTCCAAAGGTCTCGCCTCCTACGACAACGAAAGCTACACCATCCGTCCGTTTATCGAAGGCAAAGATCCGAGTAAGGCCGTCGTGGTCATGGATTTTAAAACCGACACCGGCACCGTTGTACCGATCGCCTATCAGCTGGTACAGAACGGCGAGTCGTGGAAACTGCGTAACCTGCAGTTGAACGGCATCGACATTGGTCTGACCTTCCGCAACCAGTTTGCAACCGCCGTACAGACCAACAAAAACAATCTGGATCTCGCGATCAAGAACTTCATTCCGTCCGCCAACGCGACCGGTCAACAGTAATTCAGGCTTAAGCGTCTGGACTGATAGCAGAGGATAACGAGATTGGCATCCACCACACCGCAAACGTCGCCATCCAAGGCAACGGTCGCACTGACTGGAGATCGTCTGGTCATTGAGGGATCTGTCAGCTTTGACAATGCCAATATCGTCCATCAGACCGGACAGCGCCTGCTCGGCGGAACCAACCAGCCCGCGCTGACCGTAGATCTGGCAGGATTGACGCAGAGCCACACTGTGCTGCTCGCCGTCATTGTGCAATGGATTCGCAGTCTGAAATCCCATCAGCAACTGCATCTGGCCAATGTCCCCGCCAAGATGAAAGCCATCATCGAAGCCTCGCGTCTGCAGGAAATTCTCTAAACCTGCAGACATAAAAAAAGCCGCCCATCATGCTCACGCAAGCAGTGAATCCGATGGGCGGTTTTTTATGTCTGATCCGCAAGGATTGCAGTAATCACATGATGGCCTGCACACGCACATCCGCCAGCACACTGATCAATTGATCAACATGGGCCTCGGTGTGCGCCGCACTTAAGGCAATGCGCAGACGACTCTGCCCCTGCGGTACCGTCGGGGGCCGAATCGCGACCGCCAGAATCCCACGCGCTTCCAATTGCCGTGACAACGCCAGCGCGCGATCGGCCTCACCCACGATGATGGGCTGAATCGCCGTGTTACTGTCGGTCAGTCGCCAGCCTTGCGCGATCAATGCCGTACGCAGACGGGTAATATGTGCCTGCAGTCGCTCCCGCCGCCATGGTTCCTGCTCAATCAGGTCCAGTGATGCCAGCGTCGCTGCTGCAAGTAGCGGTGGCGTCGCCGTGGTAAAGCAAAAGGTCCGCGCCCGACTCTGCAAAAACTCAATCAAGCTCTCCGAACCTGCGACAAAGGCACCAAAGGTCCCCACCGCCTTGCCCAAGGTCGCCATATAGACATCGACGGCAGGTAAGGGCTGACTGCGCACGCCGAAGCCATGCGCATCATCAATCATCAAGCCCGCCTGATAGCGATCCGCAAGCTGCAGGTAAGGTGCCAGATCAATCTCGCTACCCTCCATGCTAAAGACCTGATCGGTCGCGATGAGTTTGTGTGGCTGCTCATCACTCGTAAGCCAGCGCTCAAGCGCCGCCAGATCGCGATGCGGATAGCGGCGATGGATCGCCCCCGACAGCCGTGCACCGTCAATCAGGGATGCATGATTGAGCTTGTCCTGATACAGCACGCCCTTCGCAGACAGCAGCGCATCGATCACGCCCATATTGGCCATATAGCCTGTGGAGAAGAGCAACGCGCGCGGATAGCCGCTCAGCTCTGCCAGCCGCAGCTCTAAGCGCTCATGCAGCTCGCTATGGCCCGTGATCAGATGCGCCGCACCTGACCCAACCCCATGGGTCTTCAGCGTCGCGATCACAGCCTCCTGCAAGGCCGGATGACCTGCCATGCCGAGATAGTCATTGCTGGAGAAATTCAGGTATGCCTGCCCATCCCGCCAGACCACAGGCGTCACCCCGTGCGCGACCGCCCGGGGTTGTCGTTTTAAATATTGCTGAGCAAGCAGCTCAAGCTGTGCGGGCAGATGAAAAGCATCCAGCGTCATGGGCAAATCCTGTATGCGCTAAAAAATAAAACCCGCTTGCCAAATCAGGCAAACGGGTTACTCATCAATCTCAGGCAGACCAGCGGGCTTTAAGCCGACATGGCATTCACAGCGGTCGCTTTGACATCGACACGCGGGGCTTCGCGGGTTAAGCCTAAAGTCGTAAACAAGGCATCATCACGAGAACCATCCGCATTCGGCGTCGTCAGGAGCTTCTCACCGTAGAACAGTGAATTGGCACCTGCCAAGAAAGCCATGGCCTGCTCGGCGTCCGACAATCCCTCACGGCCTGCCGACAGCCGCACATAGCTCTTCGGCATCAGGATACGCGCCACCGCAATGGTGCGAATCCACTCTACGACCGGCAGACGTGGCGTATCCTCAAGCGGCGTGCCTTTGATCGCAACCAGAAGATTGAGCGGCACCGACTCCGGATGCACCGGCAGGGTCGACAGCTCATGCAAGAGGCCGATCCGGTCTTCACGCGACTCACCCAGACCCACGATCCCGCCACTACAGACCTTCATGCCCGAGGCACGCACATGCGCCAGCGTATCCAGACGATCATCAAAGGTCCGGGTATGGATGATGTGGCTGTAGTATTCACGCGAGGTGTCGAGATTATGATTGTAGTAGTCGAGGCCCGCCTCAGCCAGACGCTCGGCCTGATTTTCGTTCAGCATGCCCAGCGTCATGCAGGTCTCGAGCCCCATGGCTTTGACTTCGCGGACCAGCTCCAGCACATAGGGCATATCGCGCTCATGCGGATTGCGCCATGCCGCGCCCATGCAGAAGCGAGAGGCACCGGTGTCTTTGGCAGCACGGGCGGCAGCCAGTACCTTGTCCAGCGCCAGTTTCTTTTCTGGAGTCAGATCCGCTTCATGATGCGCCGACTGTGAGCAGTAGCCGCAATCCTCCGGGCAATTACCCGTCTTGATCGACAGCAAGGTACTCACCTGCACGGTATTGGCATCAAAATGCTGGCGGTGCACGGTCTGTGCCTGAAACATCAGATCATTAAACGGAAGTTCAAACAGCGCTGCGATTTCTGCGCGGGACCAATCGGTTCTGACTACATCGTTGACCATAAAAACCACACTTGTTTATCAGTAGGGAGCAATCCTGCCCCCGCATAAAAAAATTATCAGCTTGCCAGACTCAGCCTATCGCGGCCTAAGCCTTGAAGAAGCTTTAAGCCCTGAAGAAACGTTAAGCGCGCTTCTTGGCAAAACGGGCCTGCAGTTTCTTGGCGTGCTGGACGACCGGTTTGATACGCTCAGCCACCGGTTTTGGCACCTTGGGCACCACCATCTTGGCAGCCTGGTTAAACCACATCAACAGGCTAAAGTCGCCTTCCATCTGGATCGAGCCGTCTTGCATGCCGACCATGAAAGCAGCTGGGTTACCCTTTTGCAGAATCTTGATCGCGGTCGCACCGTCTTTAAAGCGCAAGGTAAAGTCTGGCTTGGGCGCATAGCCGCTCGCCATCCGCACCTGTCGGTTTGCCACGGTGAAATTGCGTGCAATGCCGTCTTGCGACTCGATCTGAATGGTGAAGGAACGATTATCCAGAATAGCCTTGAATTCCTCGCTGGTGTAGCCCAGTTGGATCATGCGCAGACCAATCCCGGCCAAGAGCAGGTCAAATGGATGGGTCGACAGATTCAGAAGTGGCAGTTGCACAACAGGAATGGACATGGTCTAGACTCAGCAAGAGAGATAAAAAAAGAAAGGCGATCAACATCAGGTCGGCAAATCTGCCCGACTTTAGCACCAAGGCAAGCCGCTGTCACTGGCCCAAACGCGCCAGTCGAAACAAAAAATGCACAGATTTTATCCAGAGTAATCAAACCGTCATAATATCCATTGTAATATTAGTGTCATTAATCATAACCGCGCGATCTGCATGCGGGTATGTATCAGGACATTGCAAGACTGATGGATCGTCATGATACGCCCGTGATCGTGACTTCCACATGACGGCACATGACCGCCTGACCCCATACCCGCTGATCACATCGGGCCCCTTTAGCCAGCAGACTATTTAAAGCCATGACTGACCGTATCCTGATCGTTGATGATGAAGCCCCCATTCGCGAAATGATCCACACCGCACTGGATCTCGCTGGTTTTGACTGTATCGAAGCCGAAGACGCCCGCAAAGCCCACGCTGTCATCGTAGACCAGCGTCCCGCCCTGATTCTGCTTGACTGGATGCTGCCCGGCGGCACCAGCGGCATCGAGCTCTGCCGCCGCCTGAAAAAAGACGAATCCCTGTCAGAGATTCCGGTCATCATGCTCACCGCCCGTAGCGAAGAAGACAATAAAGTCCAAGGTCTGGATGCCGGTGCCGACGATTACATGACCAAGCCCTTCTCGACCCGCGAGCTGGTCTCGCGCATCAAGGCCGTCCTGCGCCGCGCCAGCGCTCTGAACGCCGAGCGGACCATCAATGCCGATGGCCTCACCCTAGACCCGGTCAGCCAGCGCATCAGCGTCGGCAACCAGACCGTGGACATGGGTCCGACCGAGTACCGCCTGCTGGCCTTCTTCATGACCCATCCTGAGCGCGCCTACACGCGCACCCAGATGCTGGATCAGGTCTGGGGTGGCAATGTCTATGTCGAAGACCGCACCATCGACGTGCATATCCGCCGCCTGCGCAAGGTGCTGGAGCCGCACGGCTTTGACCGCTTTATCCAGACCGTGCGCGGGACCGGCTACCGCTTCTCGACCCGTATCGATCTGCAACAATCCTGATACAGCACGGCCATAGACCACGCTAACACCAGACATCTCTCGGTCATCTTCCGGTGTTAGCGTGAATGGAAGCTCAGGCAAGGGACTGACCTTTTTGCCTCTTTTTCCGTTAGACTGGTGCAATGCGCAACTCGATCTCTCCGCTTTTACAGTTCATCTATCAGGATGTGTTCCGTCTTTTGGGACTCATTCTGGTTTTTCTCATTATCGGCGCCCTCTGTCATGAGGTCTGGCTGGCCATGCTGGTGGCACTGGGATTCTTTCTGCTCTTGCAGTGGTTTTCACTCCTGCGCCTCTATCGCTGGATGCAGCACCCCGACAGCGATCCGCCCGAGCTGAACGGCATCTGGTCGGGCCTCCTGCACAACATCACCCGCATCCAGATCAGCGAACACCGCTCACGCAAAAATCTGCTCAGCGTCATCAGCCGCGCCCAGACCTCGGTCGCAGCCCTTGAGGAAGCCGTGGTGCTGATCGACGCCAGCTCACTGATTGAGTGGTGGAATCCCGCCGCCGAGACCCTGCTGGGCCTCAAATCCGGCGATCAGGGACGCAATATCCTCAATTTCTGCCGCACGCCAGCCTTTATCCGCTACTACGAGCAGGGCAACTACAGTCAGGAAATCAAGCTGCCCTCATGGGTCAACCCCGAGCGCTACCTGCAATGCAAGCTCACCCGTTTCGGTCAGAACGACCGCCTGCTGGTCGCCTATGATGTGACGCGCCTGCACAACCTTGAGCTGATGCGTAAAGACTTCGTCGACAATGCCTCGCACGAGCTACGCACACCGCTCACCGTGCTGTCGGGCTATCTTGAGACCTTCATGGATCAGGACGACATGAATCCGCGCTGGCGGCGTGGCTTTGAGCAGATGCAGCAACAAACCACGCGCATGAAAAACATCGTCAATGATCTCCTGCTGCTGTCGCGGCTGGAGAGCAGCAACTCCATCGCCGAGCGCAAGCTGATCGATGTGCCGCATCTGTTGAACAAGATCTTTGACGATGCGCAGGCTTACAATGCCGATTTCCGCCATGAGCTGAATCTTGAGATCGAGAGCTATCGCAATCTCTTGGGCGGCGAGCAGGAGATCACCAGTGCCTTTACCAATCTGATCACCAATGCCATCAAGTACACGCCTAAAGGCGGCATCATTAAGGTCCGCTGGTATGACGACAATGGTAAGAGCTGCTTTGCGGTCTCGGACAATGGTATCGGGATCGAGGCGCATCATATCCCGCGTCTGACCGAGCGCTTCTATCGGGTGGATAGTGACCGCAGTCGGGAGACGGGCGGTACGGGGCTTGGGCTTGCCATCGTCAAGCATGTGATGCTGCGCCATGATGGTCAGCTCAAAGTCACCTCCACACGAGGCGAAGGCTCGACCTTTATCTGCGTATTTGACCGTGACCGGCTGATGGATTAGATTCAGCCGGATAGACTGGATGATCAGGATCGCGAGGGACGCATAAGATGTCTTTTTCTTTTAATAGCAGAGAATTTCCAATAGCAAAGACCTAGTCATATCAACCAGTTGAAGATGCCCAACCCCTTTATTGTTAATAACATCTAATATAAAATTAATGCTATAGGAAGGGTGGTAAGTACCAACGCCCTAAGGATAAATGCCTCTACTTTACTTTAGATGAATATAATGTTATCGATTTTAGGTTTGATTTTAGGTCTTGCTGCCTTGGTATGGTTAAACAAATATCTCAACTGGCGCGATGCAGCAAAACGTAATTCTAAAATATGGGACATTAAAGCTTCCTTTCATCGTAAAGCGCGTGTGCAATACTATGAAGCTATAAGTCTGATTGATACACGGATGGCCCACTGGTGGAGCCTGCTTAGCGAAAGTGAACGTGAAACTGTGCGTGCAGTTCTATTTGAAGCAGATATGCGGGGCTGGACCTATGGACAAATTAGCCATGTGGTGCCTGTTCATAACGTAAATTGTTTGTAAGATTATTTAGAGAAAATTAGCGTGACTAATACGACTAAACAGGAACAACGTGTACCGGTAAGCACTGCTATCCAAAGTTTAATGGACCAAGGGATTTGGGATAAATTACCTGATTCGACCAAATCTGAGTTGATTAGTAAGTTTCTTCTTGAAGAGACCGATTTTCTTGGGAACACTTCAAAAACTAATATTCGGGATGCAGACCGGACCAAGCATGTTGGGAAACTTACTGATGAGCTTCATCATTGGCAAAGGATGGCTCTATTTGGCCGCAAACTTAACTGGGTTCTCATTATTGCATTGATTATTGCAATTATTTGGCGATAAGTTCCCACTCGTAGTCTTACTAAAATCAGGATAGGAGCATCATCCCGACCTTGACCCTACTCTTTTTCATACAAGACTACGCCGAGAAATCCAAAGGACTGCGCGAACAAAACAAAGAAGGCTTAGATAAATTCGAAAACATCATCTTCTCCTCCATCGTCGCCACAGATGAAAAAATCCCCTCGACATTTGAGGGGATTGAAAAACTCGGTGACCTGCTCAAGCTCATTCAGACCAAATAAATCACTCTTTGGTCAACGGTCCAAAGCAACTGGTCTGCTCAACCGTGGTACACATCTTGAGCTGCCGACGATCCTGCGTAAACTTCACGTAGAAGGCCGAACG
>JASLEL010000428.1 GCA_030151145.1 Aquirhabdus sp.
GCGTAAGTATCGATGCCTCAGCAGCCAACGTTTTACGAATATCGAAAAAATACGTTCTGGCTGTACCATCAGGCATCATGACGTCCATCTGATCACAGGAATACCCGTCAGTCTGAATCAGGCTTTGTTTCGTCACCCGAGCACTGATCAGGGTTAAGATCACATACTCCTCACTGACCTGCACGACCGGAAAGCCTGTCGCACACGTGACACCATTACCATGGTGCACAATAGAATTCAGCAGACCAAATTCAATGTCATGATATTTTTTGGCATGCTCAGCATCGCCAAGGACAATATAACTCTGAGAAAGATATTTTTGCGCCATAATGTTCGTGTAATCGATACTGAGCAAAGCCCTGCTGATACGCATCACCTCAGGCACATCATGCCGTCCACCAGCAGCATATAAGGCTTTAGTCAGATCATTTACCTGTGTCAGCTTGGACCATTTATCTTTATACGCACTACTGGCCACAAAGCTATCGCGAAATGCCACATAGTCGATGTCCGTTTTACCCTGCTCAAGCTGGGTAACCGTATCAGCGTAAGCATCATGGGTCTGAGGAAGCGCAATCCCCTCATCCTCAGCTTTGACTATCGATGCACACATCATGCAAGCAAGGCACATCGCCACGACTATTGGTCTTCTGATCCGCATTCTGATCATGCTGCTATCCTTCCTGTCCGAACTATAGAAATATGATTTAAACTAAGCCCATTGAGATATCGCCGACTGCAGCATGGTAGGAAATGTTGTAGAGACGGTGTAAATATTTTTGATTTAAAAAGGATTCATATGTTTACCGGCATTATCCAAAGCGTCGCCACCATCGAACGCATCACTGATGCAGGTGGTATCCGTACCCTCGACATGCGTTTCCCTGCGGGCTTCTGTCAGGATCTCCAGATCGGTGCCAGTGTCGCCATCGACGGCGTGTGTCTGACCGTGACCGAGATGCCTTCGGATACGGAAGCCAAATTTGATGTGATCCATCAGAGCCTCGCGATTACAACATTGGGGCAATACGCTGAAGGCACTCGCGTCAACGCCGAACGTGCGGCCAAAGATGGTGCCGAGATCGGCGGGCATCCTCTGTCCGGTCATGTGGACTTCACAGCTACCGTGTTACAGGTAACACAGCCTGATAGCAATTATTGTGTGCGCATCGGCGTGCCACCGGAGTGGCTGCGCTATCTGTTTGCCAAGGGCTATGTCGCGATCAATGGCACCAGCCTGACTATGTCTGAAGTCAATAAAACGGAAAGTTGGTTTGAAGTATGGCTGATCCCCGAAACACGTCGTATGACCGTCTTTGAAGATAAAGTCGCAGGGAGTAAACTCAATATCGAGATTGAGCGTAGTACACAGGTGATCGTAGAGACAGTCGAGCGGATATTGGCGGAACGACTGGGTCAGATCTAACCGCATCGCTGTATGATCAGTCTCTAGATCGTCTCTATATGGATGATGGATCATGAACAGACTGACATATCGCCTGATGGCGACTGCCCTATGGGCAATAACGCTACCCGCCTTTGCATCAGACATCCCACCGGACCATCCGATCTTGGGTACGTGGAAATTTGACCTACCTGATATCGCCTGCTTTGAAATCTATGAATTCAGACCGGATGGCATTGATCACGTCATCAGTCGCGATCAAATCGAGGATAGTCGATATGAGGTATCCACTACGCCTAATGAGCGCGGTTTTTACACGCTCACTGACACTGTGATCGCGGGTAATGGCAAAAAAGACTGCATTGGCCAGACCTCACAGATCGGTGATGTGGCGAACGGTTATGCGATATTTGATCCATCGAATCAGCAGATGTATTTGTGTTCAGCGCACGTACCCAAGCTATGCATGGGGCCTCTTATACGTATAAATACAACAAAAGCGAGACAGCCATGAGCATTGCTGCCGTACATTACGATGCATTTTTCAGCGAAGTTGAACAAACAGGCATTATCTGGTCAATCAAAGACGATCAGGGCTTCCCAGCACCTCTCACGCACGATGGCCGACGTGCAATGCCTTTCTGGTCATCAGAATCCCGTGCCATAAGGATCATCAATACCGTTGAGGTGTATAGAAACTTCACACTTGTTGCGATTACATGGGAAATCTTCAAAGAACGATGGATTCCGGGGCTGATCAAGGATGGACTACTGGCAGGCATCAACTGGTCGGGGGATCGTGCGAGCGGTTTTGATATTGAGCCTGCGGTTTTGCAGAACATTTTCGACTCGCGGACATCGCCATAACCTGCATAACCAACTGATGCTGAGCGATTTTTTTAGTTCATCAATTGGTCCTATTCGCTGCCATCGTATTAGCTGATACAGGCGGATTTACTGTGTAGTTGACAGTCAGTTTGGTTCTGGTCTGCGCGGCTGTGCCCGAATGAGGATCAAGATACGGCTCATAAATAAACTGCTGGGCAGCCTGTGCTACACCAGTATCCAGATCCGTATTCCCAGATGAATGCAGAACACGGACACTAGAGACATGCCCATCTGCCCCCACATCAATCCAAAGCGTGACCGCCCCTGCCACGGGATGCTGTGTGAAAGCCGCGGAGAATTGCGGACGTACCATCTTGATCATTTTTAGCTTTCTGAACTCAAGCTGCCCATCTGCAAGCTCTGC
>JASLEL010000030.1 GCA_030151145.1 Aquirhabdus sp.
GGGTTGCCATACGGCATTGCCTTACTTAAAGAAGACCGCCCATGCCCGCGTGGTCAACCTCTCCTCCGCCTCTGCCATCTACGGTCAGCCAAACCTTGCCAGCTACTCCGCCACCAAATTCGCCGTACGCGGTCTGACCGAAGCACTGGACAACGAATGGCGTCGCTTCGGTATCCGTGTGGTCGATGTCATGCCGCTGTTTGTGCAGACCGCCATGGTACATAACATGGATGCAGGCAGCATCCGCAGGCTCGGCGTGCACCTGACCCCCGACGACGTGGCTCAGGCAGTCTTCACTGCGGCGACGGGTAGCTCATGGCAGACCCCAACCCACACCCCCGTCGGCCTACCCACCCGCCTGCTCTACGCCACCATCGGCTTGCTGCCAGATCGGCTGAATCACTGGGTGAATGGCTTGTTATCCAAATAACTTTCCCCGACCAATAAAAAACCTCGCATCAGCGAGGTTTTTCGTTTTTGCGATGGCTTTTTGCAGGGACGCTGAGCACAACTGTCCGAGCCATGGATGGCGAGTTTTGTGCGAAAAAGGGCTTTTGCTTACTTTTGGCCAGTCAAAAGTAAGGCCTGCGGCAGGCAGCTCCCATTAACCCACACAAAAGCACATCAATCTCTCATCCAAATAAAAAACTCCGCATCCGCGAGGTCTTTTATGATTTCCGATCACCCTTACTGATCAATCACATCCACCCCTTTCGGCGGCGTAAACTCAAACTGACTATTGGCAATCACCGGATTCAACTTGGCATTGCTAAAATTCACCACCGTCTGCTGACCCAGAGAGTCCAGCAACAGCATCTGAGTCGGCACACCCGCATCAAAGCGCACTGTCAGACTCTGAAATACACCGTCTTTGGCCTTCGGATACAGCACATATGTACTCTTAGTCCGATCCGGCTGGGTGACTTTATAAGATTTCATAATCTCGGCGCTCTTACCGGACAAGAGCAATGCAGGTGTATCACTGATCTGGGCATCCAATGTCTGACGCGTGGCCTGCTGCAGATCGGGATCATAGATCCACACCGTCTTGCCCGTCGTCACGATGAGCTGCTTGGACGGTACCGTCGTCTCCCAGCGGAACAGCCCCTGACGCTTGACCTGCATCACCCCACTAAAGGTCTGACCCAAATGACTGGAGCGCAATTGATTCGGGTTACTGGCTGCCGGACGGCCTTTGACCACCACGGCGGTCGTGGTCTGGTTAAAGTTCGCCTCAAGGCTATTCAGCCGGGCCAGTGTTGCATTCAGACTGGCGGTAGCCTCGCTTTCAGTTGCAGCAGTACCAGCACCAACTGTCGTGGGCGCGGATGCCGGTGCCGCATGGACGATGCCCATCCCCATCAGCATGGACAAGAGAGCAGAAGGTATCAGACGTGTACGGCGCATGCTTTTTTCCCCGAAACAAAAATACGATCAATCAGAGCCGATCTTAGCGGATAAGGATGACAACGCATCACAAGTCATCACCAGCAGTCATCCACACCACCATCGGTCTGTAGGCGCATTGTCGTGGGTCTGAGCGTGACAATCCACTGCTCGTTTGTGTAACTTCAGGTGTGATCGTCGTTTTTTTGCTACACCCATGCATCCAAGACAGCGCCAAAGGCACGCTTTATGTGATTTTGGTAGCGCTCCCTACGTGGCAGCGACCGATAAGCTACAAAAACCCTCTAGTCCGTCAGCCCAAAGCTTCGAACAATGCGCCACACGCGTATGATTTCATCATGAATCGCCGTGACGGCCACCATCCACCCTCTGTCGAGCCTCATTATGCATATCGACTTTGATATCAATCTTCTGCTGGTTCCTCTGCTGCTGTTATTTCTGGTCATCTGGCTTCTGGACAAACTGGTTCTCAAACAACGTGCGGCGGTCCGTAGCGGTGCACGCAAGTCGGAGAATGCGATCATCTCGTGGTCTTATGACTGGCCCGTGATCGCGCTCATCATCGTCGTGCGCTCCTTTATCCTCGACCAGTCGTATATCCCATCTGGCTCGATGGAGCCAACGCTGCTGACCAATGACTATATTCTGGTCAATAAATTCAACTATGGCCTGCGCCTGCCCATCACCAATACCAAGATCCTCAATATCGGCGAACCAAAGCGCGGCGAGATTGCCATCTTTCGCGATGTCGAAGACCCTACCCGCATGCTGATCAAACGTGTGATCGGCCTGCCGGGCGACCATCTGGTATTTGACGAAGGCGTGCTCTCGATCAACGGCAAACGGATTGAGACCATCCCGCAGCCTGAGCTGACCGACGGCACCGAGGGGCAGTTTTCTGCTGAGCAGATGGGCACACACCAGCATCTGATCCGTCAGGTGCCGGGTACGCTATTGGAAGATCCGCGTATCTGGATCAATCAGATTGATGGCGGTAAATATGCAGGCAGCATGGGTCGTCACTGGGAAGTGACCGTACCTCAAGGCGAGTATTTCATGATGGGCGATAATCGTGACAACAGCGCCGATAGCCGCTTCTGGGGCTTCCTGCCGGAGAAAAATCTGATGGGGCGTGCCTTCTACATCTGGATGCACAAAGACTCAGGCTGGCACTGGCCGAGCTTTAGCAGGAATGGCTCGCTGGACTGACGCTCTGACAGATTCAGCAGCGGATACGCCAAAAACCCTCGCCCCCGATCTGACGTGATCGCCAGATTAGGAGCGAGGGTTTTTCAGCTTATAAAGATGCTTTTTTAATGAATGCGAATACGCTTCGCCATCACCGCAGCCGCAAGGCTTGCACACGCCGCCACAATCGCCACCACCCAGTAATGCTCAACCTCGCCTAACGCGTTGCGCGAGATCAACAGACCACCGATATAAGCCGCAATGCCCATCGACGCCGACTGTACGGCAGAATTCAGCGTCATAAAGGTGCCGCGAAGCTGCGGATTGGCCGCCGAAGTCACTATCGCCATACCCGGAATCATACGCCCGCTCAAGAAAATAAAGAGCAGCGTCGAGAGCGGCAGCACAGCCCAGATCGATGTCTGGGGCCATAAGGTCAGCGCCACCATCGGAATGATCACGAGGACCGCCAGCAGACGGAAACTTCGCGCCTTGCCATACTGATCCGTCATCCGGCCAAACAGCCGCGCCGTAAAGAACGTCGCCACCCCGCCACACAGGTAGACATAAGGAATCTGGCTCGGCAGGAGTTTGACATTGGCCTGCATATAGATCGTGATGTAGGGAATCACGGTAAAACCCGCCATCATCATCAGCGCAGAAAAGGCAAACGCCTTGCGATGATTGTCATCTTTGATCACCTGCCGAATACCATCAAACACCGATGGGCGCTCGTGATTCAGATGATGATTGAGACTGGGCAGCGTTGCGAAGGCAAACCCCATAAAGGCCAGCGCGACCACTCCGATCCCCAGGAACGGTGCATGCCAGCTTAAATGCGCCGCCATGAATAACCCCAGCGGCACACCCGCCACCGTCGAGACCGAAAACGCCGTCATGACGATACCCATCGCACGCCCCCGACGCTCAAACGGCACCACGTCGCCAATGATGGTCTGCGACAGCGAGGTCAGCACCCCACCAAACACGCCGGCAGCAATCCGCGCAAACATCAGAAAACTATAAGTCGGTGCCAGACCACAGGCAATCGTAGACAGCGCAAAGCAGAAATACAGCACCAGCAGGAGCTGCTTACGGTCAAAGCGGTCGATATAGGTGGACGCCACCAGTCCCGAGACCCCAGCCGCCAGCGTGTACGCCGAGACCAGCAGACCAAACTCAGCATCCGTGATGCTAAAGAGCTGGGTAAACTGCGGCCCCAGCGGCATCATGATCATGAAGTCGAGAATATTGGTGAACTGAATCCTGGCCAGCGTCAGGAGCAGCCAGAGTTCACGTTTAGGCGTCAATATTGATGACGTTGATGGTCCGGCTGTCATGGCAGTCATGGTCTCCCCCGTACTGCAATCCGTCGTCGCAGCATATCGTTATTCAAAAAATTCAGAAGATCGATTCTAGCGGGTCTGCATGACAATTTATACTGATCAGTATAGAAACAAGTGTAACCAAATGATCAAAGAAATCAGGCTCAAAAAAGAAAGCAGAGCGACTGCCCTGCTTTATCATCGTCCATCTGCACCTCCAGCTACATGAATGACATGTTTTAAAACGTGCTCGAGATGCATATACACACTGGACTACCCGACTATCCCGCCGACACTGCTCCATAGGGCTTGAGGTGGATTGCCCGGATTGTAAATGACCAGATTGCCGTCGGTCTGCATCACCACATAGCTCGTCTGGGCACCACGATTTGCCGTACCAGACCACCACAGCGCTACATTATTTGCGTCATAGACGACGAAGTTACCATCGCCATTCAGCACGGCATGATTCGTGCTCGTATTATTATTGGTATGCGGGGACCAGAGAGCCGTCGGCGGAGTGGTACTGGAATCATAGACCACCAGATTGCCGTCACCCTGCATGGTGAGATAGTAGCGTCCGTCCTGAGAGACTAGTAAATAGCCTGCATACAGTCTCTGACCGACAAGCAGTGTATCTCCACGCGCCTGATTAGGCTCCTGAAAACTCCATAATCGCAGGATCTGATCCTGCTGATTTCCTTTGGCACTGTTTGCTTGATACCGTGATGGAGGCAAAGATGCTGATGTCGTAATCACCCGATTGCCGCACATCTGCAGATAGCCGTTGTTCGGCGCATTTTCCAGAATCGCAATCCGATTAATGGCATAAGTCAAAAAGAGGTTACGGTACTTCTTTGGCTGTAATGCATACCAAGTAGCTTCATCATAGCCCCATGGATAAACATACGGCAGATTGTTATAAGTAATATGTGCATTATTAGGAACATAATTACCACCATAACTATAGTTGCTTGATATTCCAAAATTATCAAACTCAATCAGATACGGCGACCGCAATGTAAACTCCCCACTCGGCAGTGTGCCTCCGACAGTACGTTGATACATCGCATCTGATGCCTGTACATGAGTATTTAACTCAAGCGTGCAACGCTGTACATTACAACTCTGCTGCACTGTTGGATCTGCAGAAGTACAGGATTGATCATCATCAAGTAATAACGGTTCATGAATGTCCGTATATTGAGACTCTGTGATCGGGTACGACGGATAAGGATAAGCAGGATCGGTATTGAGCGGTGTCGGACGCATGGGATATGAGACAAAGTCAAAGAGCAGGTTGTTATTGCTATCTCTCAGGCCACCCGAAGGCATATGTCCGTCACAAAGTACCAGTTGCCGTGCTTGAGAATAATAGATCGAGGTATAAGGATAATACTGTCCGCCTTGACGAATTAGCGCAGGAAGCTGCCGTACCTGTTGCAGTAGTGTAATCCAGCCCTGCAAACCATTTGCGGCCTGACCGTCTGGCAGCTTGTTATAGCCATCAAACGCAATCATGGCTTCCACCTGACCAAAATGCAGCGCCTCAATTCCAATGCACAAATAGCTCCAGGCCAAGAAATAAA
>JASLEL010000228.1 GCA_030151145.1 Aquirhabdus sp.
GATTGGCGGACCGCAGATGCAGGCCGAGGGGCTCACCAGCCTATATCCTTTAGAGAGTCTCTCTGTCTTTGGCTTGTTTGAGGTGTTGGCGCATCTGTCTGAGCTGTTCAAGATTCGTGATGGCTTGGTCAACGCTTTTGAGCAGGCTAATATCGATCTGTTTATCGGCGTTGATGCTCCCGACTTTAATCTACGCCTGTCCCGCACACTCAAAGATCGCGAGCAGACCCGAGCTGCACAAGACGCGTCGATTCAACTCAAAAAAATCAAAACCGTCCAGTACGTCAGCCCATCCGTCTGGGCATGGCGGCAGGGGCGTGTGGTCGGTATTGCAGCCGCTGTTGATATGGTCTTGTGTTTGCTTCCGTTTGAAGCAGATTTTTATGCCAAGCATGACGTGAAGGCGGTCTTCGTCGGTCATCCGCTCGCGCGGCAGTTGCCATTGGGACATCGTGTCGAGGAGGGTAAGGCGGCGCTTGGCATTTCTTCCACTCAGCGTGTGATTGGACTTCTGCCCGGTAGTCGTTCCAGCGAAGTGGCGCGTGTGGGCGAAGTTCTGCTGCAGAGTGCGGGGCTACTGCTCTCGATCGATCCTGCGTATCGCTTCCTGATCCCTGCCGCCAATGACGCCCGGCAGGCACAGATTGAAACGCTGCTGGCTGCGCAACCTGCCGCGGTGAGAGCAGCAACGACTGTCTTGCCGCCGGATGCCGCGGGTGAGGAGAAGGGCAGTGTTGGACGGCGCGTGATGGCAGCAAGTGATGTGGTCATGCTGGCATCTGGGACTGCTACTCTTGAGGCCCTGTTGCTTGGTCGTCCGATGGTTGTGGTTGCCAAGCTGCATTGGTTGTCTTATCTGCTGGCACGGTTGCTCGTCAAGATCGATATGTATTCCCTGCCAAACATTCTGGCGGGTCGGCGGCTGGTCCCTGAACTCATCCAGTATGATGCCACAGCTAAAAACATCACCAGCGACGTGAGTGCCCTGTTGCAGTACCCTGAACAGCCTGCAAGTCCGTGGCAGCAGCAACATGTTGAGCTTGAGCGTATTCATGATCGGTTGCTCAGTGAGAATGTCAGTTCGGCTGCCGCCGCTGTCTTGTCCTTACTGGCGTGATCACCTCTTGATTTCTTTCATAAATACTTTTTTTCCGGACAGTAAGCATGCCGCTTTTTAACAATTTAGAACAAAAACTTGGCATTGGGGAGAATACTAATCTGTCAGAATGCAAAATCTTGAAAAAATCTCAACACATCATTAACAATGATGCCCACATTTTTGTTGCTGGTGTTGATGAGGCGGGTAGAGGGCCTTTGGTGGGGTCTGTCGTGGCGGCTGCGGTGATTCTGAATCCGGATCATCCGATTGCCGGCATCAACGACTCCAAGAAGCTCAGCGAAAAGAAGCGCGATACGCTGTACGCTCAGATCGTCGAGCACGCGTTGGCTTTCTGTATTGCCGAGGCGACTGCGGCCGAGATCGACGAGCTCAATATCCTGCATGCTACCATGCTGGCCATGAAGCGTGCGATCGAAGGATTGCCGGTCATCCCCCGACATGCCTTGATTGATGGCAATCGCTGTCCGCCAACGCATATCCCCTGTACCGCCATCATCGGTGGAGATGCTCAAGAACTCAGTATCGGTGCTGCCAGTATTTTGGCCAAGGTTACGAGGGATCGCCAACTGGCTGAATTAGATGTGCGCTATCCGCTATACGGATTTGCACAGCACAAAGGTTATCCAACGGCTGCACATCTTGACGCGATTCGCCAGCATGGCGTAATCGATGAGCATCGCCGCTCATTCAAGCCCGTCCGCGATGCGGACATCATCTGAATCTGCCGTTTTGTATCCTGAGCGCCGATCAGCATCATCATCAATGCGTGACGATCACGATAATGCCATAACTTTATATGCATGCAGATCGTCGCTTTGGAGCTGAATTTTGAAGAAAATCATGGCATCACGTTATGCCTTTACCTTTTTGCTGGCGATTACCGCCTGTTTTCTTTTTTTGCTACTCAGAACATCGCTCCTGATTGCTAATCTCCATCTGCTGGATCTGAGTTTTCTGGATATTCCCAAAATCTATGGTGCGGGTCTGATCTACGATCTGATCTTTCTCAGTTATCTGTTGATTCCGGTCACGCTCTATCTGGCATGCCTGCGAGATGGCTTTTACCATGGTCGAGTCAACCGCTATATCTGCTATGCCATAGCGCTGATCGTGATCGGCATCGTCTGCTTTGATCTGGTCGCTGAGTGGCTGTTCTGGGATGAATTTCAGGTTCGCTTTAATTTTATCTCGGTCGATTATCTCGTCTACCGACGTGAGGTGACGGGCAATATCTCAGAGTCATATCCAGTGCCGGTGCTGCTCACGGCTGTTGCGCTGACCTCGGTCGTCGTGTTTGCTTTGATTAAGCGCTGGATTGATCGCATTTTGATGCGCCCTGTCGCGAGCATCACCCCTGTATCGCTGAAGCAACGCTGGACTGGCGCATTGATCCTGTTCGCAGTACCCGCATTGGCTTTCTTGGCGGTGACGGGTGAGACCTTCAGTCAGGTATCGAGTAACAACTACAAGAATGAATTGGCTAAAAATGGTCCTTATCAGTTCTTTTATGCGTTTTTTGCCAATGAGCTGGATTATGACCGCTTCTACCAGACGGGCGATATCCATGAGCTGGACCAGCGCCTGCGTCGGCAGGTGATACAGGATAATCAAACCTTCCTGAGTCAGGCGCCGTTTGACATCAGCAGGCAGGTCAAAGCCCAAGGTCCCGAGCAGAAGCTCAATATCATGATGATCGTGGTCGAGTCCTTAAGCGGCGACTATATGACACGCTTTGGCAACACGCTGAATCTCACGCCGCATCTGGATGAGCTGGCCAATAACAGCCTGTTCTTTAATAAATTCTATGCCACAGGCAACCGTACTGTGCGTGGCATGGAGGCGCTTACCCTGTCGATCCCGCCGACACCCGGTCAATCCGTGCTGCATCGTCCGCATAATGAAGACCTGTTTTCGCTGGGAAATCTGCTGCGTGACAAAGGCTATGACAGTAAATTCATCTACGGTGGTTACGGCTACTTTGACAATATGAATTATTACTTCAGTCATAACGGCTTTGATGTGATTGACCGGACTTCTTTTGCACCGGATGAGAAAGGCTTTGGCAACATCTGGGGGGTATCGGATGAGTATCTGTTCCTGCGTGCCTCGCGCGAGGCCGATAAATCCTATCAGGCGGGCAAGCCGTTCTATTCGTTCATCATGACGACGAGTAACCATCGGCCTTATACGTTTCCTGCTGGACGGGTCAATTCGCCCTCCGGTCACTACGAAGGAGCCGTGCGCTATACCGATTTCGCGATTCACCAGTTTCTGGAGAGTGCGCGGACCAAACCGTGGTTTGATAACACGATCTTTGTCATCGTGGCCGATCACTGTCAGGGTTCCGCAGGTAAGTCGGACTTGCCGATTGAGCGTTACCATATTCCGCTGTTTATCTACTCACCCAAGCATATCGCGCCGCATCAGGTGGATCTGATTGCCAATCAGATCGACGTTGCACCGACGCTCCTGGGTATGATGAACATGAGCTATGTGTCCCGTTTCTTCGGTAAAGACATCATGCGTATGCAGCCTGAGGAGGGTAGAGCGCTGCTCGGGACCTATCAGAAGGTGGCGCTGTATCGCAATGACGAGATGGCGATCCTCTCGCCCAATCGCAAGGTCGATATCCTGCAACATGTTAACTCGACCCCCACTGTGCATGATCGCCGTACGGACCCAGCGCTGGTACAGGATACGCTGGCTTTTTATCAGGGGGCCAGCTATCAGCTGCATCATGGTCTGATGATGCATCATGCGGGAGAGAATCACTGAGTTTGTGGCCAAAATCTTGTCAGTGACAAGGTTTTGGCCTTTAAGTGTATGAAAAAACCGCAAAAGAATGGAAAGTTGCACAAAACTAACGCATTCGATGTTTTTTCTATTGCGCACAGGGGACAACTTCCCTACAATCTCGCCCCACGACAGGCGTATAGCTCAGTTGGTTAGAGCACCACCTTGACATGGTGGGGGTCGCTGGTTCGAGTCCAGTTACGCCTACCACATTTGGTAGATCCAAAAAGAAAGCGATTTAGGTTAACGCCTAAATCGCTTTTTTATTTCATTTTTTATAACTGGAAAATTAAAATAAAAACTGCTGGTTAGCTGTTGTATTGGTAATAAAGTGATCAATATTCCAACATCGTAGACTGGTTTTTGTTATAATCGTTCAGTTTTTCTATCGCGATTCATGCTGCTGCAATATTGCATTGAAAGTGCTTGCAGATGAGCGCGGGCGATCCCTTATTTTGTTTATCACGCTTTTACTTCAGATGTGCTTAGAGGTTAACGATCATGCATTACCCTAAATCTTATGATGTCATCGTCATCGGCGGTGGTCACGCGGGTACGGAGGCGGCGCTTGCGGCTGCCCGCATGGGTCGTCAAACCTTGCTGCTGACTCACAATATCGAAACGCTGGGTCAGATGAGCTGTAATCCTGCCATCGGTGGTATCGGCAAATCTCATCTGGTACGCGAGATCGACGCCATGGGTGGTGCTATGGCGCTGGCGACCGACAAGGCCGGTATCCAGTTCCGCGTGCTCAATAGCCGTAAAGGCGCCGCAGTACGTGCGACACGTGCACAGGCTGATCGTATCCTGTATAAGGCCGCTATTCGCAGCATGCTCGAGAACCAGCCCAATCTCGACATCTTCCAGCAAGCTGCCGATGACCTGATCGTCGAAGGCGATACTGTGAAAGGTGTGGTTACCCAGAGTGGCATTCGTTTTGATGCGCGTACCGTGGTGCTGACCAGTGGCACTTTCCTGGGTGGCATCATCCATATTGGCCTGCAGCAATCCCGTGGTGGCCGTGCTGGCGATCCGCCTTCGATTGCGCTGGCTGATCGTCTGCGTGAGCTGAAGCTGCCTGTAGGTCGTCTGAAGACCGGTACACCGCCACGTATCGATGCGCGCAGTGTGGATTTCTCGGTCATGACGCCGCAGCCGGGCGATACCCCGACGCCAGTCATGTCCTTCATGGGTGATGTCTCGATGCATCCAGAGCAGGTCAACTGCTGGATGACGCATACCAATACCGCCACTCACGACATCATTCGTAGCGGTCTGGATCGCTCACCGATGTACACGGGCGTGATCGAAGGTGTGGGTCCACGCTATTGCCCATCCATCGAAGACAAGATCCATCGCTTTGCCGATAAAGACAGCCATCAGATCTTCATCGAGCCTGAGGGCCTGAATACCCACGAGCTGTACCCGAATGGGATCTCGACCAGCCTACCGTTTGATATACAGCTACAACTCGTGCGCTCCATGCGGGGCCTTGAGAATGCGCATATCACGCGTCCGGGCTATGCGATTGAGTATGACTACTTCAATCCGCAGAACCTGAAGCCGACGCTCGAGACCAAGTCGATCAACAATCTGTACTTTGCCGGTCAGATTAATGGTACGACAGGATATGAGGAAGCCGGTGCGCAAGGTCTGCTGGCGGGTCTAAACGCCGCACGCCGTGCCTTCGATCAAGAGGGCTGGTCGCCGAGCCGCGATCAGGCTTACCTTGGCGTATTGGTGGATGATCTGATCACCAATGGCACCAAAGAACCGTATCGCATGTTTACCAGCCGCGCCGAGTTCCGTCTGATGCTGCGTGAAGACAATGCCGACCAGCGTCTGACCGAAGCAGGCCGTGAGCTGGGCCTCGTCGATGATGCGCGCTGGGCGGCTTACTGCGACAAGATGGAAGCCATCGAGCGCGAGTCGGCTCGTCTCAAGAGCCTCTGGGCGACACCGACCAATAAGCTCGGTCAGGCATTCATCGCTCAGACCGGTGAAGTGCTGAACCGTGAAAACAACGCCTTCGATCTGCTCAAACGTCCCAATGTGACCTTTAGCCAGATTGCTGAGCTGACTGGTTCTGACGTTCCTCCTGCCGTGGGTGAGCAGATCGAGATCGCGGTGAAATATTCAGGCTATATTGACCGTCAGCAGGACGATGTGGCGCATTTCAAGCGCTATGAAAATACGGCGATTCCGGTAGACTTTGACTACGACAGCGTATCTGGGCTGTCTAAAGAAATCACTGCCAAGCTCAAGCATGTCCGCCCAACCACGCTGGCGCAGGCTTCGCGCATTCAGGGTGTGACACCTGCCGCAGTACAACTGCTGCTGATCCTGCTTAAGAAACAGGACATGA
>JASLEL010000327.1 GCA_030151145.1 Aquirhabdus sp.
ACAACCACTGAGACCACTGAGCATGGATACGGTTAACAGGGCAAAAATCATTTTTTTCATGGCTAAACTCCTAAAGATGTGCGAATACACATAAGCCCGGTGAATACGTACTGCATTCACTGATCAGAGTTTAAGCGACAAAAACGCCAGTTCTACGCATCCACACAAGTCTAAGACCGATCACTGACCGAATCTCCTAGATCCGCGTGGAACAGGAAATCCGTTTAACCGGCAGATGACTAAACTGTAATTTATTGTGCGGGTGTACTTGAGGTTTGTACGTTTTCCGTGGTTGTCGGTGCTGCTGTGCCCGTATCCTTGTTATGATTTTCAATCAAATGAGAATGCGGACGGACCACGAAGGCATGAATCTGACGGTCTTTATCGATGTAGTCGGATTTACCGACATCCAGATCCAGCGCCCATGCCCACGAGCCACCAAAATAGCTGTAAGGCGAGGACGACCAGTACCAGCCATAGCTGTCATCCGACTTGCCCAGACCGAAAGGCTGGTCTTGTGTGGGGTTGGTGACGGTGTTGATCTGCATGATTTTCAGCTCATACACCGTTGGCAGACGCCAGTCGTTATAGCCGGCATGATCAGCTTTGGCTGCGGCATCTTTGGCTTCCTGCCAGGTCAGGCGTGATGCTTTACCTTGGCAATGCGCACCATCCCAAGTCTGGCCGAGGGAGCAGCGAAACCACATCAGTTTGGTTTTGGGGTCTTCCCAGATGCCTTGCTCAGCCAATGCGGCAGTCGTGTTGGCAGCAGCATCACTGGAGGTGGCTGCCGGGGCCGAAGTATCCGACTCAGCATGCGCATATGCGGTGAGCAAAGTCAGCGTGCTGATACAGAGCAAAGTCTTGATTGGGTGAGCCATGAGATGTCCTTTCGAAGCTGGTGATAAATTAAAAGCAAACGGCCGCATCCTTGACCGACGATGAAAACATGCGCGGCATTGGATCAGGGATAATAGATCGATTGGTTTACAAAAAGATGGACAAAATTTAGCAAGCAGGATGCCCAATGTCAAATGCCAACGTCATCACATTTGACATGGGTCAATAAAAAAGAGAAGAAAGAACAGCGGTGTGGCCTAAAGGTCTGTTGTTTTGCCTTAGAACCGGGACGGTGGCAGTGCACGCAGGAATTCATTGCGCGCCTGATTGTCCGTACAGAACTGACCGAGCATCGCCACACTGCGGGTACTGGAGTCCTGTTTTTGCACGCCGCGCATCATCATACACATATGCTGAGCATCCATGACGACGGCTGCACCGCGTGCACCGGTGGCATCCATGACGGCTTGCGCGATTTCCTGTGTCAGATTTTCCTGAATCTGCAGGCGGCGGGCATACATATCGACGATACGTGCCAGCTTGGAGAGGCCCAGCACCTTGCCATCCGGCAAGTAAGCAACATGGGTATGGCCCATAAATGGCAATAAGTGATGCTCACACATCGAGAAAAATTCAATGCCCTTGACCATGACCATTTCACGGTTGCTCGACGGGAAGATCGCTCCATTGGTGACATCGTCCAGCGTCTGCGCATAGCCACGTGTCAGAAACGCCAGCGCTTTGGCGGCCCGCTCGGGGGTATCGAGAAGTCCGGGGCGGCTGACATCTTCGCCGATACCGGTGATCAGGGTCGCATAGGACTGCTTGAGTGCCGCAAAGCCAGCACCTGAGGCCTGAGACAGGGCTGCACTCAGGGTGTCGTCCGAGTCGTGCTCGGCCAGCAGGTCTTCGGTGGCCTGATCGTCAGTCAAGTGATGGACGGAGGGTTGTCTGAATGTGGAGGTCATAACGCGTTATTCCGGCATTGCACGAGGGCAAAGAAAACAAGAGGACATTTTACCCGATTTGGCGCCGGGATGCATTTTTTCCCATAGATTGATGCTGATTGGACAGCGCCGCCATCATAACGGGGGCTGCGGCGTAGGGTGATGTGATTTATTCAGCTTGACCTGAGCCGCGTTTCAGCAGGACCAGTACCGCGCCGGTACCTCCCTGATTGATCGGTGCACTGACAAAGCCCATGACTTCCGGATGCTGGCGTAGCCAACTGTTGACGAAGGTCTTAAGCGTCGCCTCGATGCCTTTGCCATGCACGATCTTGACGACGAGCGGATGGCGGGCTTCGGGATCGCTCTGCGCCAAGCGGATGATTTCGAGCACTGCGGCACGGGCCTGTTCGGTGGTGCAGCCGTGCAGATCGACAGCATGCAGCCAGCGCAGATTGCCCGCTTTGAGCTGATCAAAGACACCCAACTGCAGCGTGGCTTGCCGATAGGAGAGGGTGGCTTCACTGGCGATCGGATTGAGCAGGGCTTGGGTATCCGAGATGCCGGTGATGCTGCTGCCTTCGGTGCCGATGGCTGCAGCACGACGCGCAAGCGTGGTGAGATTTTCTTGTTTTTTGCTGCGCGGGGGCTTGAGTCCTTGAGGCACCGGCTCTTGCGTCAAGGGTTTTACCCCCGCAAATGCGGACTGAAATAGCCGTTCGGCCTCCGCCTTGGCAAT
Organism: Aquirhabdus sp.; assembly: GCA_030151145.1. Classification (GTDB taxonomy): domain Bacteria; phylum Pseudomonadota; class Gammaproteobacteria; order Pseudomonadales; family Moraxellaceae; genus Aquirhabdus. The sequence continues at coordinate 2,527 of JASLEL010000327.1, forward strand.
CGCCTGTTTGGCAGCTTCTTCGGCTTGGCGGGCTTTTTCGGCTTCGGCCTCTGCGGTCTGCTTTTGCAGATCGGATTTGATATTGCCGAGCGCAGCAAAAGGATGGGCTGGATTGACTTTGGACTTGGACACGATGGGCTTGGGTACTTGGGAGTTAGATATAGGAATCAGCAATGACCGCCTAATGCTTATAACGAAGACGGTTGACCAAACAACTCGGTAAATGCCTGTGCGATGTCGGGCTTTTTCATCATGCTTTCGCCAACGAGGAAGCTGTGGATGCCTTGTGACTGCATCAGGATCACGTCATTCGGGGTCGTGATCCCGCTTTCGGTGACGAGGATGCGGTCGTTGGGCACATATTTGCGCAGGCTTAAGGTCGTATTGAGGCTGACTTCAAAGTTTTTCAGATTACGATTGTTGATGCCAATCATCCGTGTCGGCAGTTTGAGCGCGCGATCAAGCTCAGCGTGATCGTGTACTTCGACCAAGACATCGAGTTTGTGCTGACTGGCAGTATCATAAAGCTCTTTCATTTGGCTATCGCTCAGGCAGGCCGCAATCAAGAGGATACAGTCGGCATTGAGTGCGCGACTTTCAACGATCTGATAAGGATCGATCATGAAATCTTTGCGCAGCACGGGCAGTCGAGTGACCGATTTGGCTTCCTCGATATAAATATCGTTACCCTGAAAGAAGTCCACATCGGTCAAAATCGACAGGCAGGTCGCACCGGCCTTTTCATATTGCACGGCCAGTTGGGCCGGATGAAAATCTTCCCGGATAATGCCTTTGGACGGCGATGCTTTCTTGATTTCGGCGATCACTGCGGGACGGCGTGATTCCATTTGCTTGACGAAGCCACGGACAGCAGGCTGGGCTTTGGCCTGCTGCTCTAGATCGTGCAGAGAGAGTCGTTTATTGCGCTCGACGAGTTCTTCTTTTTTGCGTGCGACAATTTTGTCAAGGATCGTAGGTCGGCTGGCAAGCATCATGATAAAGCTCAAAAATCGATTTTCAGTGGAAACATAACACGGATGAGAGTGCTCATCTATGGCAAAAAACAATCAGAATAAAGGGCTGTCCGGCAATTAGACGGGGGGATGCTCATCCTTGAGTGCGCGTGTAAACTCCGTCAGCATTAGTAATTTTTCCAGTGCCTGACCGCTGTAGATGACATCCAGCGCCAGTTCCACACCATGCTTGATCGTAGTGGTAACACCGGCAATATACAAGGCTGCGCCCGCATTAAATGCAATCATCTGTACCGCCACATGGCTGGCAGGTGTGGTCTGCTTGCCCAGGGCGTCTTTGATCAGGCGCAATGAGTCCTCTGCATCGGTGATGGCGAGGCATGCGATGGATTGGGTTTTTAGACCCACATCTTCGGCACGGAGCTGATATTCAGTGATGTGACCATCTTTGAGTGCGACGACCTGATTGGGCGCAGCCAGAGACAATTCATCCAGTCCGTCATGGCTATGGACCACGAGGGCATGCTCACTGCCGAGGCGCTCAAGCACTTCGGCCATCGGACGGCACCATTCCAGCGCATAAGCGCCGATCAGATGATGAGTCAGTCCGGTGGGATTGGTCATCGGTCCCAGAATGTTAAAGATCGTCCGGATGCCTAATGCACGGCGGACGCCGATGGCATGACGCATAGCCGGATGATGTTGCGGTGCAAACATGAAGCCGATGCCCAGCGCATCAATACAGCGGGCGATCTGGTGACTGTTGAGATCCAGACGGACGCCTGCCGCTTCGAGCACATC
>JASLEL010000357.1 GCA_030151145.1 Aquirhabdus sp.
ACTGTGTTTTCTTTGCCAACAGTCACTTTACGTGCAGTACCCAGATCCTGCAGGGTTGCGCCTTCCAGATTCAGGCCAACTTCTTCAGAAATCACAGTAGCGCCAGTCAGGATGGCAATGTCTTGCAACATGGCTTTACGACGGTCGCCGAAGCCTGGGGCTTTCACTGCACAGACTTTGATGATGCCACGCATGTTGTTCACAACCAGCGTCGCCAGTGCTTCGCCTTCGATGTCTTCAGCGATGATCAGCAGTGGCTTACCGGATTTGGCAACGCCTTCCAGTACAGGGATCAGTTCACGGATGTTGCTGATTTTCTTGTCTACGAGCAGGATGAATGGATTATCCAGCTCTGCAGTCAGGGTGTCAGGCTTGTTGGCGAAGTATGGGCTGACATAACCACGGTCAAACTGCATACCTTCGACCACGTCGAGCGTGTCTTCAAAGCCCGAGCCTTCTTCGACAGTGATGACGCCTTCTTTGCCGACGCGGTTCATGGCTTCGGCGATCAGGTCACCGATGGTGGTGTCGCTGTTGGCCGAGATCGAGCCGACTTGAGCGATGGCTTTGCTGTCGCTGGCAGGGGTCGAATTTTTCTTGATTTCGGCGACGGCGAGGCGGGTCGCTTTGTCGATACCGCGCTTGAGGTCCATCGGGTTCATACCGGCGGCAACCGATTTCAGGCCTTCGTTCAGGATGGCTTGCGCGAGTACGGTTGCGGTGGTGGTGCCGTCACCGGCGATGTCGGCAGTCTTGCTGGCGACTTCGCGTACGAGCTGGGCGCCCATGTTTTCAAACTTGTCTTTCAGGGTGATTTCTTTGGCGACAGTTACACCGTCTTTGGTGATGTGCGGTGCGCCGAAGGATTTATCGATCACGACGTTACGGCCTTTCGGGCCCAGTGTGACTTTGACGGCATCAGCCAGAATGTTGACACCGGCGATCATTTTGCTGCGGGCGGAATCGCCAAATTTAACGTCTTTTGCAGACATGGAGTTGCTCCTTAATTTGTATCAGATCAGTTTGTATCAGATCAGTGTTCAGTAGATAAATCAGGGGAAGGTGCTTTGGCCTTCGAGCACAGCCTTAGCCTTCGAGCACGCCAAAAATATCGGACTCTTTCATGATCAGCAGTTCTTCGCCGTTAACTTTGACGGTCGAGCCTGCGTATTGGCCGAACAGGACTTTGTCGCCGACTTTGACGTCGAGCGCGCGTACGCCGCTATCGGTCACTTGGCCGGTACCGACGGCGAGGATGATCCCTTGCGATGGTTTTTCGGCTGCCGAGCCGGGGAGCAGAATGCCGCCAGCGGTTTTGGTTTCTTCTTCTACGCGACGGACAACTACGCGGTCATGCAGTGGACGAATGTTCATGCCATTACTCCTTTATCAATCATGGGTTTTTTAAAACGTTAAAAGATGGGTGCAATACACCCGGTCGTGAAATTCTTATTCAAAAGAGTGGGGGTCTTCGAGCCTGCTTCAAGGGATGGCAACAGGAAAAAATTGCTTTCGTCGATTTTTTGTTCAGATATGGTCCATATCACAGGTGAGTTGTGTGCGGCATCGCCAGATGACGGTGATGATTGGCCGCATCATGGGCGCTATGCGGGATCGGCCAGAGTTGCTGGACCGACTCAAAATGACCATGGGCAAAGCTGTAATCAAAGCGCTCGACGCGCAGGTCGGGGTGAATGATATTCACTGAATTAGCCGTGTCATGCCGCAGGCGATGCGAGATGGCGGTACCCGCCTGGATATCCAGCACTTCCTTGGAGAGGCCAAAATGATGCTGCAGCGGCAGGACCACAGGCACATGAAAGTGTCCATGCAGGACGGCATCCAGCCCACAGTCGGCCCAGTGCTTCACCGCAGGCATCACCAGACTCGGCACGTCTCTCAGCTGCTCCGGGCGCAGTACGCGAAAAGGCTGATGCGACAGGATGATGCGATGCTTGCCTTCGCTGCCTGCCTTGAGGCGTTCGCCAGTTTCCAAAATCTGTGATGCCGTCAGACGTCCACGGGTATGATGCTTGGGATGGATGCTGTTGACGCCGACCAGATGGAAGTGCGGCGTATCCAGTGTCTGCTCGACGGGTCCGAAGACATGCTCATAATGACCGAAAGGATTAAATACCCGGCGCGGCAGGTGGTAGAGCGGTATGTCGTGATTGCCCGGCACCACTAGCCATGGCACACCCAGCCCCTGCATAAAGTGGTGAAAGGCCAGAAACTCACGATGACGCGCACGCTGGGTCAAATCACCACTGATGGCAATGGCTTCCAGCGGCAGGGTATGGCACAGGGCCTCTAGCGCATCGACCACGGCGTTGTGCTCAACGCCAAAGTGCAGGTCGGAGAGGTGGAGTAACATGCGAATGCTCCTTAAGCTTCCGACGGAGTGGTGTCCAAGGCGTCAGTCACAGGTGCAATGACATGCAGGGCCTGCTGGGCGACCGAAAAAAACAACGGCGTGGTCAGATAGACAATCTCGCCATCAATCGCAACTTTCATTTTCTTGGCTCGCGTGTCGATGCGCACATGGTCGGCGCAGTAGGCAGTGACTTCGGGGGCCTGCTCGAAGGTGCCGCGCTGCAGGCGCAGGATCAGATTGATGATCTGTGTCCGTGAGACTTCGGTGATTGCCACCAGTGCCAGACGACCGACCTTGGCGCACTCGGCCAGCTCAAGTTTGTAGTCCTGAAGTTGCAGGGGATTATTGCCAAAGAAAATCAACGGCGACTCAATCGGTTCGACCTCGCCGTCGATGGACATGCGGAGCTTGAGTTTTTGCTGCTCACGCATGAGCACGGCAAAGCCTGAGAGCAGGGCCACAAAGCGAAAGCGACCAAAGCGGCTGTTATCCGCCTCGCGTTGCTCGATGACGCGAGGGTAGAGGCCGATGGAGGCGTTGTTCAGGTAGATCTGTTCATTAACGCAGCCGATATGAATGGCACGCGACTGACCGTGAATGATGGCGTGGGCTGCCTCAATCGGATCAAGCGGGATACCCAGAGCACGAGCGACATAGTTGAAGGTGCCGAGCGGGATAATGCCCATCGGGATCGGACCATGCATCAGGATCTGGGCCACCGTGTTGAGTGTCCCGTCGCCGCCCGCCGCCACGATCACGCCGGGACGATCCCGATGGCGGGCCACCGCAGTCCGGGTCAGGTGCGAGATGTGGTGGGGTGCTTTAGCCAGATGCAGCTCAACCTCGAAGCCATGACTAAAGAAGTAATTCACCAGCACCTCGTGCAGTGGCTTGCCTTCACCACAGACGGCGTGATGACCTGAGCATTGATTCATGATGATGGAGATCAGCCGGGGAGGGCTCTCCTGATGTGCGCTCACCATATAACACTCCAGATAAAACACCAGACCTGATGTTCCCGATCATACCGCGTTTGGTGCGAAGAGAGCAGGCTTGAATGATCAATGCATGAGACTGACCGCGTGTGTGCGATATTGGATGATCTGCAGCGCCTATTTATGCGACAAACGATGTGTTTTGCATGCATTTTTTGAATTTATTTGGAGACGTGACTGCGGCGTCTATTTCTTAACTTATCATTTAAAATAATAAGCTTATGCGTGTTTTTTGTGGTGAGATTGGCTAAATCAGCCAAAAGGTAGCTTTTTGCGCCAACTGGTT
>JASLEL010000334.1 GCA_030151145.1 Aquirhabdus sp.
TGCTGCACGTCTGAATGCGGCTATCGACAAATGCAAACCCTTCTCCATCGATATTTTCGGTTTCAAACCTGTCATGGGCAATGCCACCGAATCTTCTATCCATCTACAGAAACGTCTGGATGGCTATAGAAGCGCATTTCAGGATCTCTTGAGAGCATCCGTGCAGCAAACACCTCAAGGCACAATGATCGAAGGTAAGGTGGGGATGCATCCATTTACGATGGTATGGATATGGGTGTGGTTTGGTGGCACCCTTTGTATGGCTGGTGCGTTCGTATTCAGTATTCTGAATATTTATGATCATCATGATACGTTCATCCATACATTAACGAATCTAGCACCTCCGCTTGGGGTCATGTTGCTCGGGCTCGGTTTTGTACGTCTATTCCGCTATTTCGCCCGCAACGAATATCAGTTTCTAAAAGATTTTCTGATTCAGACACTGGATGCGCGGGAGGCAAATGATGGTGCAATGTGATTGCTGCGACTATTTCTGCATTCCTGATGGCAGTGATTGGGAAATTTGCCCAGTCTGTTTTTGGGAACAAGATGCTTTTGGCATATCAGCACCTGATGACGAGTCCAACGCGAATCATGGACTCTCATTACGCGAAGGTCGTCAGAATTTTCTACTACACGGCGCCTGTCTTCCCAAATACACAACGCGCGTTGTTTCAAAAACAGACCGCGCCCAATTTAAATACGCAAAACGCCTGATTTAATTACGCCCCCACATCACGACGCCGACACCACTTGAGTCACTGCGCGATGCATATGTCGTGGCGCGGGATGGTCGAGAAAAATCGACCCCAGCATCAGCACCCCACCACAGAGCGCGATCAGGCTGAGTGTGGTATTTCGGGCGATGGACGTCATCATAAAAGACGGCTGCGGCGGATCATCACGAATGATCGGCTGCTCATCCACCTCGTAATGTACAAAGGATCGACTACACGCCAGACACACATAAGTATGACGCCATTGATCCAGTCGGCGGGCTAAGGTCAGATCAGTCTGGGCAAAACCAAAGAAGGACTTCTGTGGCTTGGGCGGTGGGTACTTTAGCGGGCGCTCTGAGCACAGATCCAGCAAGATGCCTTGACATGCTGGGCATTGCAGGGGATATGACATGTATGACATGAGCGGTATTCCTTTACGCTGCGCGATTCCTTTACGCTACGCATATAAGATTATCACGCCCAGCCCAAGAACAACATCCCCGACCGCCGCGCAGAGGCATGAGCGGAGGCATCCGCACGATACGCGCGACACAGCACAGACATCTGAGCCACACGATTGCACCTCACATCACCGCGACTTCAGGATACAATACCGCCTTGATCCTGAACCTGAATGAATCCACTGACGTGAATCTGATTTTTGCCGGAACGCCCGAATTTGCCGCCAGCGCCCTTGCCGACCTGATCAAGGCCGGACACAAGGTCGTCGCCGTCTACACCCAGCCCGACCGCCCAGCCGGTCGCGGGCAAAAACTCACGCCCTCAGCGGTCAAGACCCTTGCACTTGAGCATCAGATCCCCGTCTACCAGCCTGTCAACCTCAAAGGCTCAACCCCTGAGGGCCAAGCCGCACAGGCCGAACTCGCCGCGATCATCAAAGCGCATCAGGTCAATGTCATGGTGGTCGCCGCCTATGGCCTGATCCTGCCGCAAAGCGTCCTCGACATGCCGCCGCAAGGCTGCCTGAATATCCACGCCTCCTTGCTGCCCCGCTGGCGCGGTGCCGCGCCGATCCATCGCGCCATCCTGTCAGGCGATGTCGAGACGGGTATCACCATCATGCAGATGGATGCGGGCCTTGATACCGGCGATATGCTCTATCGTGCCCCACTGCCGATCACCAGCACGGATACCAGCGCGACCCTGCATGATCGCCTTGCCGTCTTGGGTGGCGAGGCCATCGTCCACACGCTGGCCCAGCTTGCTCACTATCAGGCGCACCGGATCAAGCAGCAAGACAGCCAAGTCACTTACGCCGCCAAGCTCACCAAAGCCGAAGGCCAGATCGACTGGACCCAGTCGGCGACGGAGATCGACCGCACCATCCGCGGCCTGCAGCCATGGCCCGTCGCCTATACCCAGATGGGTAATGATACCGACACACCCGATACCATCCGTATCTGGTCGGCGAATCTTGCTGCAAGCTCGACAGCTGCCGTCGCAGGCGAAATCATTGCCATCAGCAAAGACGGCGTGCAGGTGCAATGCGGTGACGGTCAGGCGATCCTGATCACCAGCCTGCAATGGCCCGGCGGTAAAGCCATGACCAGCACGCAAATCCTCCAAACTCAAAAACTACACGCGGGGCAACGCTTCCTATGACACAGTCATCCTCGACACGCCCCCCACGCAAACCCGCATCCTCCAGCGGCAGATCCCACTCGACCGGCAAGCCTGCACCGCGTGCGCTCAACCTGCGCGCACAGGTCATTGAGGTCCTGATCAAAGTGCTGGAGGGACAGTCCTTAAGCACACTCCTGCCTGCCACACTGGAGAAGACCAGCGAACGCGACCGAGGACTGGTCAATGAGCTGGTCATGGGCACGCTGCGTCATTGGTTTGCACTCGATGCCGTACTCGCGCCCCGCCTCGCCCGTCCTTTGACTGACCCCGTGGTACAGGCGACACTGCACCTCGGCCTGTATCAGATCCTGCAGACGCGTATCCCGCCACACGCGGCGATCAGCGAAACGGTGGATGCCATCAAGCAGCTCGGCATGGACCGCGCCAGTGGTCTGGTCAATGCCCTGCTGCGCCGCGCCCTGCGTGAGCAGGCGGAGATTCAGGGGGCTTTTGATACGCACCATGCCCTGCCTGACTGGCTGGCAAGAGCGCTCAAAGCCGACTGGGGCGATGCATGGACCACCATCGCGCAGGACCTGCGTCAGAGTGCGCCACTGTTTCTGCGGGTGAACATCCGTGAGCGCTCGCGCAACGGCTACCTCGACGCACTGGCCCTCAAGCAGATCAACGCCAGCAGCACAGATAGCACCACGCCGAACGCCATCGAGCTCTTGCAATCCACCCCGATCCAGAGCCTGCCGGGCTATCAGGACGGCTGGTTCTCGGTGCAGGACCTGAATGCCCAGCGCAGCTGCGGATTGTTTGAAGATGAGCACTATGCAGGACTGAACGGCAAAGTCGTACTGGATGCCTGCGCGGCACCGGGTGGCAAGACCGCGCACTTGCTCGAGCGCTATGATGTCGCCAGCCTCACCGCGCTCGACAGCGACAGCTACCGCCTCAAGCGTGTACATGACAATCTCACCCGACTCAAGCTGACTAGCCCCGCCGTCACCATCACGGCGGAGGATGCCACACGCTGGCAGGCGGCAGCGCCTGTCGATGCCATCCTGCTTGATGCACCTTGTACCGCAACCGGCGTGCTGCGTCGCCATCCGGATATCCGCCTGCTGCGTACGCCTGCCGATGTGGTCACGACCGCCCGACTACAAGCCCGCCTGCTCGACCAC
>JASLEL010000015.1 GCA_030151145.1 Aquirhabdus sp.
TGCTCAACCACTGGAATTCGCCATGACGGATGCACCCCTGCTTAAACTCATCCCCGCTCCGGCTGCGACCTCGCTCTATGGTCAACTGCGCGACCAGTTGCGCAGCCGCATTCTGGATGGCAGCTATCCGGCCTTAAGCCAGATGCCGTCTGAGCATGAGCTATGCCAGCGCTATCAGGTCAGCCGCATCACGGTCCGTCAGGCGCTGGGCGATCTGCAGAAAGAAGGTCTGATTTTTAAGATTCACGGCAAAGGCACCTTCGTGTCCAAACCCAAAGCCTTCCAGAACGTGAGCCGTCTACAGGGTTTTGCCGAAGCGATGTCCGGCATGGGCTATGAGATCGTCAATCAACTGACTCAACTGCAGTTTATACCGGCATCCCAGACCGTCGCCACACGTCTGCAGGTGACGGAGGGCAGCACCATCACTGAGATCAAACGTATCCGGCTGCTCAACCGCGAACCGGTGTCACTGGAGGTCACCTATGTCTCGGAAGCCATCGGCACCCAACTGCAGAAAGCGGATCTGGTGACCCGCGACATCTTCCTGATCCTTGAGAACGACTGCGGCATTGCGCTGGGTCATGCCGACCTCAGTATCGACGCCATCCTTGCCGATGAAGATCTCTTTGAGGCACTGGGTATCGAAGAAGGCGCGCCCATCCTGCGCATCGAGCGGCTGACCCACGATGCAGATGGTCATCCGATCGACTTTGAATACCTGTATTTCCGCGGTGATGCCTTCCAGTACCGCTTGCGTGTGGATCGCAAGCTGCATCCGGCTGCCGTTTGAACCCTTTTTTTTTATAAAAACGCATCAAGTAGAGACTGCATCATGAATACGCATGAACTGGAATACGACATTGTGGTGGTTGGAGGCGGCACCGCAGGCCCCATGGCTGCCATCAAAGCCAAAGAGCACAATCCGGCACTGCGTATCCTCTTGATCGACAAGGCCAATGTCAAACGCAGCGGTGCCATCTCGATGGGTATGGACGGATTGAACAATGCTGTGATCCCGGGTCACGCCACCCCTGAGCAATACACCAAGGAAATCACCATCGCCAATGACGGCATCGTCAATCAGGCCACGGTCTATGCCTATGCCAAGCATAGCTATACCACTATCGAGCAACTGGATCGCTGGGGCGTCAAGTTTGAAAAAGACGAGACCGGCGATTATGCGGTGAAGAAAGTGCATCACATGGGCTCCTATGTGCTACCCATGCCCGAAGGCCACGATATCAAGAAAGTCCTCTATCGCCAGCTCAAGCGGGCGCGGATCAGCATCAGTAACCGCATCGTCACCACACGCCTGCTGACCGACAGCACGGGCGCGGTCAATGGCGTGATGGGCTTTGATTGTCGTACGGCGGACTTTTATGTCATCCGCGCAAAGGCCGTGATTCTGTGCTGCGGTGCAGCCGGACGTCTGGGCCTGCCCTCCTCGGGCTATCTGATGGGCACCTATGAGAACCCGACCAATGCCGGTGACGGCTATGCCATGGCTTATCACGCCGGTGCTGAGCTCGCCAACCTCGAATGCTTCCAGATCAATCCCTTGATCAAAGACTATAACGGTCCGGCCTGTGCCTATGTCACGGGTCCCTTGGGCGGCTTTACCGCCAACAATAAAGGCGAACGCTTCATCGAGTGCGACTACTGGAGCGGTCAGATGATGTGGGAGTTCTATCAGGAGCTGCAAAGCGGCAACGGACCGGTGTTCCTCAAACTCGACCATCTGGCCGAGGAAACCATCCAGACCATCGAGACCATCCTGCATACCAACGAACGCCCGAGTCGTGGTCGCTTCCATGCCGGACGCAAGACCGACTATCGGCAGGATATGGTCGAGATGCACATCTCGGAGATCGGTTTCTGCAGCGGTCACAGCGCATCCGGCGTCTGGGTCAATGAGCGTGCCGAGACCTCGGTCGCAGGACTCTATGCCGCAGGCGACATGGCCGCTGTGCCGCATAACTACATGCTGGGCGCCTTCACCTATGGCTGGTTTGCCGGTAGCAATGCGGCTGAATATATCGCCGGACGAGATTTCACGGCACTAGACCAAGATCAGATCGCACGTGAACGCGAGCGCGTCTATGCACCGCTTAAGCGCGATCAAGGTCTGTCACCTGCACAGGTGGAATACAAGCTGCGCCGCATGGTCAACGACTACCTGCAGCCGCCCAAAGTCACACGCAAGATGGAGATTGGCCTGCAGCGCTTCGAGGAGATTGCGGAAGATTTGCAGTTCCTGCATGCCAGAAACCCGCACGAGTTGATGCGCGCCGCCGAAGTCTCCGTGATCCGCGACTGTGCCGAGATGGCCGCCCGCGCCTCGCTCTTTCGCACCGAGAGCCGCTGGGGACTCTATCACTACCGCGCCGACTACCCGACGCGCAATGACGCTGAATGGTTCTGCCATACGCATCTAAAGAAAGACGCCGCAGGCCGCATGACAAGCGCCAAACGCCCCGTCGAGCCATATCTGATCGCCATCGATCAGGGCGAACGGCAGGCCTATCAGCAATTGCGCATCGGCCAGCCTCTCAAGGCATCCGCTTAATTTTATAGATTTGGAGACACTGCCATGAGCCTGATTCCGCACGATATCGACCAGCGCTCAAGCGCCCCGGTGTTGATTGATGCCGACAAATGCATCGCGCACAAGGGCTGCACAGTCTGCGTCGAGGTCTGCCCGATGGATCTCTTAGCCATCGATCCCCTGACGCAGAAAGCCTTTATGCAGTTTGACGAATGCTGGTACTGCATGCCCTGCGAGACCGACTGCCCGACGGGTGCGGTGCAGGTGAACATGCCGTATTTACTAAAGTAAATCACTGAAATGACATCTTGAACGACAACGCATTGCTGCTTTAGCAACATCACAAATCATGGGGGATTTATGAAAGCACGTTTACTGACCCGATCCATCGTTTTAGCCAGCGCCATTGCCGGGATCACATCCGCACAGGCTGAGACCATCCGCGTTGCCATCGGCACGCAGGACACCACCATCAACTGTGCGACCGGTGGCCTGCTCATCCGTGAGCTGCATCTCTTGGACAAATACCTGCCGCACGACGGCAAGTACAAAGACGCCCAATACGACATCGAGTGGAAGAATTTCACCTCAGGTGCACCGCTGACCAATGAGATGGTCGCCGGTCGTCTCGACATCGGTGCCATGGCCGATTTCCCAGGTTCGCTAAATGGTGCAGCGTTTGACAAGGCGGGCAAGAAAAGTATCTTTCTGAATGTGCTGTCCGGCAGCACCATCGGCAGCGGCAACGGCATCGTCGTACCGAAAAACTCCCCCGTCCAGTCCTTCTCCGAGCTGAAAGGCAAAACCATCTCGGTGCCGTTCGCCTCGACCGCCCACGGTCTGCTCCTGCGTGCCATCAAGGCTCAGGGCTGGGACCCAGATCGTGATGTCCAGATCATCACGCAAGCACCCGAAATCGCAGGTTCGGCACTGCAAGCCGGCAAAGTCGATGCCCATGCAGATTTCGTGCCCTTTGCCGATCTGTTCCCCTATCGCGGCTTTGCTCGCAAGATCTATGACGGTGCGCAGTCCAATGCACCGACCTTCCACGGCAGTCTGGTCGCCGCTGACTACGCACAGAAGTACCCCGAAATCGTGGTTGCCTATCAGCGCGCCGCCATCGAAGCCAATCGACTGATCAGCAGCGAACCTGAAAAATACAGCGAGCTGATCGGCAAGGTCACCGGCATTGAGCCTGAGGTGGTCTATCTGTTCCACGGGCCACTCGGCCTGCAGACCCGCGACTTCACCTGGAAACCGGAATATCGTCAGGCGCTCAAGACCTCGATCGAGACATTGACCCTCTTGAAAAAAACCGATGACAAGCTGGATGTCGATCACTTTATTGACGACCGCTATATTCGTGAAGCGTTCAAGGCATCTGGCCTGAACTACGACGCCGCGCTGAAGAACTACGGCAAGCTGCCGCTCAAGGCCAATGACGCCTTAACCGGTAAACCCATCACTGACTTTAAGCGCGTGGCACAGATCTGGGTACAGGGCGAGCCGCTGGTGCGCAGCTATGTCTCACCCGAGGATGCCCTGCTGGATCTGAAGAAACTCAATGCCGCCAATAAACCCGTCCGCGTCATCTACGCGCAGGATCGCAATACCGGCATCAAGCTCTTGGCCGATCAAGCGTGGTTCAGCCTTGATCCCAAAGGCGAGCTGAATGCCTTCTTGCTCAAGGGCGACGCACAGACTTGGGCCATCGCCCACCACGGCACGGTGCTGGACTTCACCGCTGCCACACAGGCCAGTCTCAAGATCAGCAGTCAGTCGGCGTCCAGTCTGATCAAGACCCGGCATAGCGCCGCACGCACCGCGCGCTGACCCCGACGCTGGACTTTTTTGGAGAGCCACACGATGACGACCGTACTCGTTGCAGCCAAATCCCCCACCCAAGCCCAGAGCGAGCGGCTGGGTCTACCCGGACTGCCACCACAGACCCGCCGCCTGCTGCTGCGTGCGGTGTCCATTGCAGCGTGTCTGCTGTGCTGGTATCTGGCAGTCCACTACCGTCTGAACCTCGGCATCATCACCTTTGCCAATGTGCCATCGCCTATGGATGTGCTGGATGCCCTGTGGGCGTTCCTGCACTCGCCCAAGCTGTGGTTTCATCTGGGCAGCAGCCTTGCGCGGGTATTCGCAGGCTTTGCCATTGCCAGCATCCTCGGTGTGGGCCTGGGCCTCATCATCGGTCGGGTACGGCTCGCCGCCGACACCCTGCTGCCGCCGCTTGAGCTGCTACGCCCGATCCCGGCGGTGGCGTGGATTCCGCTGTCGATCCTGCTGTTTCCCTCCAGCGAGCTGTCGATGATCTTCATCACCTTTACCGGTGCGCTGTTCCCGATTTTATTGAACACGATCCACGGCGTACGTGCTGTCGATCCGCGTCTGATCGCCTCGGCGCAGAGCTTAGGCGGTCATCGCCGCGCGATCTTTACCGAGGTCATCCTGCCGGGTGCCGCGCCCGCCATCATCACCGGACTGTCCATCGGCATGGGGACCTGCTGGTTCTGTCTTGTTACCGCCGAGATGATCGCGGGGCAATATGGCATCGGGTATTTCACCTGGGAGTCGTACACCCTGCAGAACTATCCCGACATCGTGGTCGGCATGTTGCTCATCGGACTGCTCGGCATGGGCAGCAGCCTGCTCATCCAGCGGATCGGCCAGCGGCTGACGCCGTGGTATCTGCGTGACAAAACCTAAGGGCATAAGGGGCTCAGCATGAATGCAAACAGCAACAATACGGGCAATTCAAATCCCACCCGCAACGGTCATATCGATATCGACCACCTCACGATCCAGTTGGGTCAAGGTAGCGCACGCTTCACCGCCGTGGACGATATCTCGCTGCATATCGCGCCAGGCGAATTTGTCTGCGTGCTGGGGCCGTCTGGCTGCGGCAAATCAACCCTGCTCGGCGCACTGGCGGGCCATCTGCCGGTCTCGTCCGGGCAGATCCGGGTCGATCATGCCGCCATCGACGGGCCGCATCCCCATCGGGGTCTCGTGTTTCAGCAGCACACCCTGCTGCCGTGGAAGCGCGTGCTGGACAATGTCACCTTTGGCCTCAAGATGAAAGGCATCAAGCGCACTTCGCGCGAAGCCCGCGCACGCGAGCTGCTGGCACTGGTGGGACTGGCGGGATTTGAGCAGCACTACCCGGCGGCACTGTCAGGCGGGATGCAGCAGCGCGTCGAGATCGCCCGTGTGCTGATCAACGAACCGCATGTGCTGCTGATGGATGAGCCTTTCGGCGCACTCGATGCACAGACGCGCCTCATGATGCAGGAGCTCTTGCTCAAGGTCTGGGCAACGATTGCGACCACCGTCGTCTTTATCACCCACGATATCGACGAGGCGCTGTTTCTGGCGGACCGGATCCTGATCATGAGCCCGCGTCCGGGTCGCATCATCGAGGAGCTGCGCCTCGATTTTGCCCGACCACGCCGCACCTCCCTCATGACGAGCCCGGAATTCATGGCACTCAAGCGCCACTGCCTCGATCTGCTCTACCACCCGACAGACGGCAGTTATCCCGCCGAGCTGTCGCGCCTGTCTCCACTGACCGGCGAGCCGCGCGCACCCTTGGGCGAAAGCGCATAAACATACGACCATAGATTGATGATTTGAAGGAACCCGCCGATGCTGATCCCGTCCACCCTGCACATGGATGACGAACTCACTGCCCTGTACCAGCGTCTGACCGACAGCGATGCCACCGTACGCCGTATTGCCCTGATCGATCTGGCTGATCTGCACGAAGACGAGACCGTACACTGGTTTATTCATGCGTTGACTCAGGATAGCGCCCCCGAAGTCCGCCTCGAGGCGGCACGCCTGCTGGAAGACTGGGAGCAGGATGAGGTCACCACCGCCCTCTGTCAGGCACTGACGGATGACGATCAGACCGTGCGTGAGACTGCGGCCCACAGTCTGGCTGAATTCAAGACACAGGACAGTGGCAGGATCATCCTGCCATGGGCGACACATGCACAGGCCTTCGTTCGTACGGCGGCCCTGCGCGCATTGCGTGAATTAAAGCTGCCCGAGAGCAGCGAGGCTGCACGTCTCAGTCTACATCACGCCGATGCGCTGGTACGCCGCGAAGCCGTCGGGGTGCTGGGATGGCTGAAGTCCTTGGACGCCCTGCCCGAACTCATGCAGCTTGCCCAGCATGATATCGATCCGGCAGTACGACGTGCAGCGACCGGGGCACTGGGCTTTGCAACGCATGCGGATATATTGCCGCTACTGGCGGCGCTGCAGGACAGCGACTGGCAGGTGCGCGAAGAAGCCGCGCATACCTTGGGCAAACTCAAGCTGAGTGAGGCAACCCAGCCCTTGATCACGGCCCTCACCGACAGCTACTGGCAGGTGCGCATCCATGCGGCACGGAGTCTGGGTAAACTCAAAGCAGCCGCAGCGACGTCTGCCCTCGGTGTGACGCTCCGCCACGAAATCAGCAATCTGCGTAAAGAAGCCGCGCTAGCCCTGGGCGAGATCGCATCAACAGAAGCATTGCCCTTGCTTGAAAGCGCGGCAGAGGACCCTGATCCGGAAGTGCGCAAAGCCGTACGCATTGCGCTCAATCAGATCACGCTGGCATCAAGCTGATTCTGAGGCCGACTATGCGATCTCCCGTCATCACCAATGATCTCGAACACCAACACCTCATCCTGCACTGGCCGGATGGGGTAATTCAAACCCTCACGCATCACGAGTTGCGTCTGGCCTGCCGCTGTGCCTACTGTCGGGCTGATCGATTGAGACCTGTAGCACCACCCTCCACTCAGATCGGCATTCGCGCCATACAAACACAGGGATATGGGCTACAGTTGATCTTTGACGATGGTCATGATCGCGGGATTTTTCCTTGGTCTTATTTGCGCGGGCTGATCGTAGCGACCGCCTCCCTGTCATAAAAAAACGCCTGTGTTACAGGCGTTTTTTTATGACATCAGCATCGTCTTGAACATCCAGACGACCATCCATTGACCTCTCACGCAGATGCGCCTGATAAACTGACACATAGCATCGTCCAGCAATGTCGTTTAGCAAAGCTCGGAATCAGCAGTTTCTTTTAGAAAGCCATGGCGCTTGAGCAATGTGCGCATCACATTACGCGTAACCCCCAAAGACACCGCCGCATGGACCTGATTGTGCTTGCTGTATTTAAACGCCTCGCTGACGATCAATTGCTCAAGCTGATCAAACAGATTAGGCCGCGCCTGCTCAAAGAAAATACGTAACTGGCGGGCGATCTCCTCCATTGATCCTTGTACCTCGGCACTATCGCGACTACTCGCAGGAACATCAGCAGCCTCCGTCCGATATGAATGCATAGGAATGCTATGGGTACGCGGTCCGGTCAAACTCACGGACTGAGGACCGATTTTTAAATGCGATTTTTCAATTTCAGCACTGTCTGCGACCAGCACGGCGAAGTGAATGACATTCTCAAGCTCACGGATATTGCCGGGCCAGTCATAGTTCAACAATGCATCACGGGCGCTTTTCATGAGGCACGGGATGTCCATGCCCATGCGCTTGCTGTAATGACGCAAAAAATGCTGTGCCAGCGGGATAATATCTCCCGGACGATCACGTAGCGGGGGAAGCTCGATATGGGCAATATTGATCCGGTACAGCAGGTCCTGCCGGAAATGACCGGCCTGTACGGCACGGCTCAAATCAACGTTGGTCGCGGCGACAATACGCACATCGACAGGTATCGGCTTACGCGCTCCAATCCGCACGACCTCACGCTCCTGCAAGACACGCAGCAGCTTGACCTGCAAGTGGAGTGGTAGATCACCGATCTCATCCAGAAACAACGTGCCGCCGTTGGCCGCTTCAAACCAGCCTTCACGGCGGCCGATCGCACCGGTGAACGATCCCGCTTCATGACCGAACAGCTCGCTTTCGGCCAGTTGATCATTGATCGCACCGCAGTTCACCGCCAGAAACGGCCCTTTGCGACCACTGAGCTGATGAATATGTCGGGCTACCAGCTCTTTACCGGTGCCCGTTTCGCCGATGATCATGACCGGCGCCTCGCTGGGTGCCAGCCGCTCGATCAAGCCTAAAATATTGGCGGACACCGGATCATGAAAAACCAGTGCCCGCGCGCGAATACTCAAAGGCTGGGCATTCTGCCCCTCCAAAGACAATACCACCGGTCGATGCCAGCTTTCTTCTCTCATAAGTCATAACCAATTCATCTGAGGATGGAGTTGCCCACACGCCAAAGCGACGACCCCTCATCACCGGGCAACTCCGACCTCACTATGATACGACCGATGAGATACATGAGTTATACAAATTCCCCGATTGCTTATTCACACTGTCTCTAACAAAACATTCAACTTATCAATATTTTAACCATCCGTTTGGTTAAAATATTTCTGTGTATAACCCAACAGATTCAAACGCCTGTCCTTGATGAAATTTCAACATCTGACGCAATCCGATTTTATACATAATCTCCATAATTAATGTAGCCACCTGATTAATTTAAACAAAAATATCATCTTCGATTCTGCTACTCACAGGCATGTCCTTTGCTCCCACCCCTATACCCCAATGCCGTCACTGATGCGCACCCTGCATCCACGCAATCCATGACATGCACTACACCTGCTTTTTTCAGGAGATGATGATGAAACGCTTTTCTACACCCGCTGATACATCAGCAACATCGACAGGCACCCGCACACGACTGGGCACCGCTCTGATCGCAAGCCTTGTACTCGGAAGCACGCTGGTATTGTCGATACCCACGGCAGAAGCCCACCATGCCTTCGCAGCAGAATACGACGGCAATCAACCGATCGTTGCAACCGGTACCGTGACCAAGGTGCAATGGGTCAATCCTCATAGCTGGCTCTACCTTGATATCAAAGGTAGCGATGGCAAAGTCACCAACTGGGGATTTGAGTTCGGCGCGCCCTTCTCGCTCAAGGAGCAAGGCTTAAATAAAACATCCCTGCCAATCGGCACCACCGTCACGGTACATGGCTTTAAAGCCAAAAGCGGACTGAACTATGCCTATGCCGCAACGGTGACACTGCCCGATGGCAATGTCTATAAAGTGGGCGGTGCAGGTGACGCACCACCAGCTCCCGGCGCCAAACCTGCAGCCGGTGGAGGTCAGTAATGAGGTCGAAAATGAAAGTATCGCAGTCCTTGCCGCGCGTCTCTCGGCTCAAACAACAGACACTTGCACTCAGCACATTGACGCTTGCGATGAGTAGCCTACTCCTCACACAGACCTCACAGGCAGATACGGCCCCTCATCAGCATAAAGCCAAAACTGCCGCACATGTCGCTGCTGACAGTATCCCCCGTCTGGCCAACGGCAAGCCCGACTTCTCCGGGATCTGGCAGACCACGAGTGCAGGTGACTATGATCTGGAGCCGCATTCGGCTCGTAAAGATGCGCCACCCAGTGCAGGCATCATCGATGATCATGGCACCATCCCTTATCTGCCGGACGCACTCAAGCAGAAACAACAAAACTTTGCCGCCCGCGCAACCGATGATCCGCGTCTGAAGTGCTACTCAACCGGTGTACCGCGTGGCGTCTACTACCCAGAGCCATTCCAGATTTTTGAGCGGGATCAGGATCTGACCGTGCTGCAGCAATTTGGTCACTCGGTGCGGACCGTCTATACCAATGGCACCAATCACCCCGGCCCTGATGATGCCAACGACTGGTGGCTCGGTGACTCTCGCGGTCATTGGGAAGGCGATACGCTCGTGGTGGACGTGACGGATTTCAATGACCAGACCTGGCTCGACCGTGCAGGCAACTTCCATAGTGATGCCCTGCATGTAGTCGAAAAATGGCATTTCCTTGATGCCAATACCATCGAATATCACGCCACGCTGGAAGACCCCAAGGTCTATAGCCACCCCTGGAGCCTCAGCGTCATCCTGAATCGTCACCGCGAGAAGGATTTCCAATTGATCGAAGACTACTGCTACACGCTGAACTACGACCAGTTTTATCCCATCCCAGCCGCCAATGCGACGCCTGCCGCCGAGGCTGCTGCGAGTGACCCACTGGTCCTGACGCCCGGCCGCTAACCCCTTCACGACACGACATATACCCTCTGCTCAAGCAGACACGAGGACACCATGAACGCGATAAATCAACGGCGCTATCTCCGATCCGGCTATGTGATGATCGGCCTGCTCGGCCTTGCGCCGATGGCCAACTTTGCCGCCGACAGCAGCCCCGCCAGTACACCGGCAACAACCACCAGCCCCACCCCCGCCAAAAAACCGCAAGGCGGCGGCATGGGCTGGGATAAAAAGTACGACATCGTGCCGCAAAGTGCATGGACCGGTCCGCGTCTGGCCGACGGGCAGCCTGACGTCCAAGGCCACTGGTCCAATACCGTCTCCAACCAGTCTAACTTCACCGATCCGCAAGGCGGCATCCCCGGCGATCCGCAAGGCCGCCCACCCAAAGGAGACCGAACTGACCGCGCACCGAGCCGTGTAACCGATCCTGCGGATGGTCAGATCCCCTATCAGTCATGGGCCTATGACAAGCAGCAGGAATTCCTCAAATTCTTCTTCAACCCCATCAAGCCCGGCTACGTGGAGCCACTGGCACGCTGCGCCCCGGGTGGTGTACCCAAATCCCTCTACTGGCACGGCTATGAGGTACGTCAGTATCCCGGCTATGTCGTCTTCCTGTTTAACTCAGGCACACGGGTGATCCATCTGGACGGCAAACCTCACCTGCCAGAACAGATCAAACTGTGGAATGCCGACTCGCGCGGACACTGGGAGGGCAATACACTGATCGTGGATGTCGCCAATAACAATGCCAAGGCCCGCTTTGCACGGACCGGTGAATTTGCCAGTGAAAATGTGCATATCGTCGAGAAATATATCTTCTCCAATGACGGCAAGCGCTATACCTATCAGGCTGTGGTGACCGATCCAACCGTCTATACCCGCCCTTGGACTGTCACTATTCCAGCCAAACGCTGGACGGCAGATGACAAGCCGAATGGCTGGCACTTTGAGGTTAATCTGAATAGCCGCGATGCCAAAGGTGGACCACCGATCATTGAGCATGAAGAGCGCATCTGCGCCGAAAACAATGGCGGCTTTGGCAAAGGCGCCAAGACCTGATTTTTCAGCTCTGACTCTCAGCCTAATCCCATCCCCAACCGCCTGACCCGGTCCTAGTACCGGGTCATTTCTGCCTACTTGATCCAAATACGCCGATCGCAGACTACATACTGTTACAGATGCAGCAGCAGCTCTCGACTGGCTGCTGCTTTCTTAACAACATCGTTTATACCCAAGAAAAACAAGACCATTTAATAAAGTTAAAATACTGTTATACATAAATAAAATTATTAAAATTTAAAATAAATCGCATGGCATAGCGGTTGCTCTATAGCTGGTTCTTGTGTTTATTCCTGACAGGACCCGAAATGCCTTTTACGCCACAGTCGATCCAGCTTCCTTTCCCACGCACGGCCCTTTACTCAGCCATGATCGTGACGACACTGCTTACATTCGGACTGACGACCAGCTCATCTAGCCATGCCGACGATATTCAGCCGGTGCAACCAGCCAACTCAAATGCAACCACGGCAAACCCGACCCCGGATCAGCCCGCTGCGGCCTCATCCGATGCGCCTACAACCGCAGACCGTGTGGTGGTGGTCGCACGTAAGCGTGAAGAACTCGCACAGAATGTCCCCGTGCCGGTGAGCGTGATCGGCGGCACGCAGATCGACCGTGACAATACATACACCATTCAGGATCTCACCGAGAAGGCCCCCGGCCTGACTGCCACCACCCCGAATGCCCGCCGGACGGGGATCTCCATCCGCGGCATCGGCAAAGCCAGCGGCAATGACAACATGCAGGCCGCTGTCGGCGTGATCGTGGATGACGTCGCCCTCACCCACGTGGGCATGAGCTATCAGGACTTCACCGATCTGGATCACGTCGAAGTGCTGCGCGGCCCGCAAGGCACGCTCTTGGGTAAAAACACTACCATGGGCGCGATCAACTACGTCAGCAAGCTCCCCAGCTTTACCCCGCATGGCTCCATCTCGCTGGGTGGGGGTCTGAATAAAGACGGCCTACAGCTCAACGCCTCACAGACCGACGCCATCATTGATGATGTACTGGCCTATCGGGCGTCTTTCTTTGTCGATCAGCAGCGTGGCGACCTTAAGAACGTCAGCCCGGCCGGCGGCTATCAGCAAGAAAAAAACCGCTACGGTGGCCGTCTACAGTTCCTCTGGAAACCTGCTGATAATCTGAAAATTCGCCTCAATCTGGATGAAGCCCTGAGTAAC
>JASLEL010000053.1 GCA_030151145.1 Aquirhabdus sp.
TGCTCAAAACTCTCGAAGAGCCGCCTGAGCATGTCAAATTCCTGCTGGCGACGACTGATCCGCAGAAGCTACCTGTAACGGTCCTGTCACGCTGTCTGCAGTTCACCTTGCGGCCTTTGCCTCGGCAAGAAATCCATGATCATCTTTCCAATGTGCTGCAGCAGGAGCAGATTGCTTGTGATGACACCTCGCTGTGGATGCTGGCCGAGGCGGCACAGGGTTCGCTACGCGATGCCATGTCATTGACGGATCAGGCTATAGCGTATGGTCAGGGTGAGGTCAAAGCCAATGATGTACAGGCCATGCTGGGGCTACTCGACCGCAATCAGGTAGCGCATTTGCTGCTTGCCATTCATCGTGGTGAAGGGACTCAGGTCTCCCGTATCTTGTTTGATCTGTCCCAGCAAGCCATTGATGTCACTGCAGTACTGGATCAACTGGTCACCTTGCTGCACCATGTCGCCGTGACGCAACTGTTGCCAAGCTATGTCGATCATTCGCCGATGGATCGCGGTATCCTGCAGCAACTGGCGAGTCAAATGGGTCGTCAAGATGTGCAGCTGTATTATCAGATTGCGATGCAGGGTCGTGCCGATCTCAAACTGGCAGTGACGACACAGCAGGGATTTGAGATGTGCGTACTGCGGTTGCTGGCGTTCCGTCCGCTGGGCGCCAATGAGACGGTAGGATTTGAGCAGTCCAATCCTGATATTGCGCATGAGACTACACCGCATCTCGATATGCGTCCATCCAGCCCAGATCCAGTGCTGAATGAACTAAAAAAAAACAATGATCTAGTCATCGCTGATCAGGATATTGTTGTAAAGAGCAAGGCGCTATCGGATCGGCAAAGTGAGATGCCGTCGCCACCGCAACCAGCAGAGCATCTGCCACAGGAGACGGTCGTTGCTGTTGAGGATGCGATGGCTTCCGATCATACCGATGAGGCGCTGGACGACGGCGTAAATGATGTTTTAAATGATGCTGATCTGGCGAGCGATGATAGCGATGCTGACTTGAGCCAAGATGACATCTTTGATGATGCTACAGATGATGTTGCGGATGATGTTATAGTAGATGACGACTTGTCATCAGATCTAGCGGTAATGCCTGTAGTTGCGGCTGCTCCCGAACAGATAAATACCGACGTTGCCATCGCTACCAGCGTACAGACGGCTTTAGCCAGCTATGACACTGTCACGAGAGTGCCTCAAACGAAAACAGAGCCGCCTATAGAGAGCCTCAAGACCGATCAACCATTACAATCAGTTGCACCAGCACTAAGCGCCAACGTCAATAAAGCGGATCGCGAAAAAGATCCTTTTGAGTTGCTGGCTTATCCGGTGGCGGCGCTTGAGGGCGAGTGGAATGCCGAGAAATGGGAGTTCTGGCTGCGTGAGCGGGCGCTGATGCAAGGCTTGTCGGGTGGGGTATTGAGCCTTGGTCAGCATGGTCTCATGCAGGGACCCATTGGTGGTGCGGTTGAGCTGATTATCCCTTATGAACACCGCATTATCGCCAGCCAGATGCAGGAAGGGCTACTGATCGCCCTTCAGCAGGATTGGCCTGAGACCCAGCTTGCCATCACCCATGCCGAGCCTGCGGATATCACGCCAGTCGTACGCAAAGAAGCACGTCTGAAGCAAGCTCAGGCACGAGCAGAGGAGCTGATCGTGTCTGATCCACGCATTGCACCTTTGCTACAGCAACTGGATGGCGAGATTCTGGAGATGGCGCTGAAGGCGGGTCTGACGGGCTAAATTATCGTGCGGGTGCAAGCTTGATCAGGCGCTCAAGCAAGAGATCGTTACGCACAGGCGTACCAAAGCGGCCATGATTCGGAAACTCGAGATATACGCCGGTTGACTGATAGCCGCGCCGCACATAGTAGGCGATGAGCTCGGTACGATCTTTCAGAACGGTGATCAGCAGTTTTTGAGCCTGATATTCAGTAAACGCATAATGCTCTACATAGTCAATCATCTGCTTGCCGGTACCAGTACCTTGGGTATCCGGGTGGACCGCGAGCATGCCCAGATAGCAATGATCTGCATGACGCTGGATATGCACACAGGCCACCAGCTTCATGTGATCAAATGCCAATAGAATACGTGAGTCGGGCTGAGCAATCAGTTCCACAATCTGCGTGGCATCCGTGCGGGGTCCTGAGACGAGATGCGCTTCATGCGTCCAGCCTGCGGCATCCACAGCTGGGCGATAAGCAAGATTAACCAGAGAGGCGATGGCCTCGCTATCTGAGGCAATTGCGCTACGGAATATATCAATCATATCGGTTTTTGATGTCGTGCATGTGTTGCGGGTTACTCTACAACAGTGCAGAGCAAGGCCAGTTTGTCACGTAAAGGATCAGGAATGGCAACGGGCTTTCGCGTGATGCGATCAACGAAGACGTGCACAAAGCGCCCTTGGGCAACCGTCAAATCGGCACCCTCCTGAAAGATACCGATCTCATAGTACACCGATGAATGTCCAAGGTGTGCCACGCGCAGTCCACCTTCTAGCCGATCAGGGAAGGCCACCGGCGCAAAATAGCTGCAGCCCGAATCCACGACCAGACCAATCACTTCACCCTGCTGTATATCAAGGCCGCCCAGCTCAATCAAGTAGCGATTGACGATGGTGTCAAAGTAACTGTAA
Source organism: Aquirhabdus sp. (assembly GCA_030151145.1). Lineage (GTDB taxonomy): Bacteria > Pseudomonadota > Gammaproteobacteria > Pseudomonadales > Moraxellaceae > Aquirhabdus. Next base: position 2,659 of record JASLEL010000053.1, read on the forward strand.
TACATCACATTATTCACGTGACCATAAATATCGTTATCGGCCCAGCGGGTGGTGATATCGGTATACCAGATATAGTCTGCGCGGATATGCGGTGTTGGACGTGTCATGAGTAGGCTGCCTGATAGATCAAAAGCGCGTCGGCTTCGGTGACCGGGCGCGGATTATTGACTAGCAATCGAGTCTGTAGCATCGCATCAGCCGCAAGCTGTGGCAGGTGATCGGGCAGAATGTGCTGCTGACCGTTCTTGCCGTGTGTCAGCACGACATCTTGAAGTCTGGTGGGCAGACCACTGTCGATGATGTGCTGCTCCAGACGCTGGATCAATTTTAGCGCCAGTTCACTGCTTGTACCTGATGCGGCAGGCTCAAGTGTAAGATAGAGCTTAGCATACAAATCTGTTGCATGTAACAGATTGAAGCGCAAAACTGGGATTAAAACCAATGCGTTAGATAAACCATGCGGGATATGATAATGCCCGCCCAAAGGATAAGCCAGCGCATGAACGGCCGCAACCGGCGCATTGGCAAAGGCTTGCCCGGCCATCATGGCACCAAGCAGCATGGCTTGACGAGCATCAAGATCATCACCCTGATGGATGGCGGTTTGCAGATGCTGATCCAGCAGCTTGAGCGCCGCGCAAGCCAGCATATCTGAATAGGGATTTTTCTTGATGGCGCTGGTATAGGCTTCGATGGCATGCACCATGGCATCAATACCGGTCGCAGCGGTGACCGCAGACGGCAGACCGACCGTCAGCTCCGCATCCAGAATCGCCATATCGGCAAACAGGACTGGAGACACCACGCCCATTTTGGTGGTCTCGCCGGTCGTGACGATGGCGACGGCAGTGACTTCAGAGCCGGTGCCGGCTGTGGTAGGCACCTGTATCAGTGGCAGGCGTTGACCGGTGACGTTATTGACGCCATAGATGTCTTTTAGGGCCTGTGTCTGCGAAGGATTGGCCAAGAGGGCGATGAGCTTGGCGACATCCATCGAGCTACCGCCGCCAAAGCCGATGACGCCATCAATGTCGGTTGCCTTGGCTTGAGCAGTTGCTGCCAGCACGACGGATTCCGGTGGATCAGCCTGTACATCGGTGTAGAGCGTGACTTTAACACCCGCAGACTGCAAGCTCGCCAAGGCATGCTGATGCAGGCCCGCATGAACGATACCCGGATCAGTGACAAAAAGCGCGTGGCTCATGCCGAGTTGTTTGCTATGTAGTCCCAGATCGCGGCTGCTGCCTGCGCCACTGATGATGCGACGCACCGTATCAAAGCTAAATCCGTGCATGATTGTTCTCATTGTCAGGTATACAGAATGAATGGCATGGTTTTATGACATGCGTATGATTATACGTTTCTTATTTGTGGACACCATAGGCAAAAAAGACCAGCAAGTCGCTGGTCTTTTTGTTAAATCGGTC
>JASLEL010000076.1 GCA_030151145.1 Aquirhabdus sp.
CTGTCGTGATCTCAGACGCATCAGCAGTGTGCCGATCATCATGATTACTGCCCGCATCGAGGAAATCGACCGCCTCTTGGGCCTTGAGATGGGTGCGGATGACTATATCTGCAAGCCGTTCAGTCCGCGTGAAGTGATGGCCCGGATCAAGGCGATCCTGCGTCGGGTGCCTTTGGCCGATCAAGCCGGTCATTTGACCAATATGGCGCAGTCGCCGCTGCAACTGGATGACAGCCGTTTTGAAGCGCGCTATCACAATCAGCTCCTGGAGCTCACGCCCGCAGAGTTCAGACTGCTCAAGGCACTGAATGATGCCCCCGGCCGGGTTTTTCAGCGGGACCAACTGATCAATCGGGTGTATGACGATCAGCGGATCATTACCGACCGCACGATCGACAGTCACATCAAAAATCTGCGACGCAAGCTGGCTGCGATCTCGCCTGAAGATGTGATTCGCTCGATTTATGGTGTGGGCTATAAGCTCGAACTGTAATGGCAACACGTCACACGGGGGACAGGAGCGCGACACGGGAAGGCGAATGGCTACTCACCTGATACAGGGTTATGAAGCAGCTACACATTTGGAGGTTCGGTCTACAGTGTTCCTTGCTTTCTCCGCTTTTCCTGCAAACTGTAATGACATTTATTCGTTAATTTTTGCTCATAAATAAAAGACATTGGTGTCTTTTTTCGGAGTACGAACATGAGCAAGTTAACGACGCAGCAGCCCCGTTTAAAACACACATTACTCGTTGCAGTGATGATGTCCATGCTGAATACCACTGCGGTCTGGGCCGACCAGCCAGCCCCAGCGGCAAGCGCGACGGCTGATCAAGGGCTGACCCGTGAGCAGCGCCATGCCCAGCATGAGCAGGAACGCATTGCCCGTCGCACGGCGGCGTTCAATGAGGCCGATACCAGCCATGATGGTAAACTGACCCTGCAAGAGTGGCTGGCGTTTAAACCCAAGCGTCCGCATGATCGTGACGGTCGTGGGCCAGATCAGGTCCCGGATCAGGCCGAACGTCAGCGTCATGCCGAAGAGTGGTTTAAACGTGTCGACAGTAACCATGATGGCAAGATCAGTCTGGATGAGGCCAAAGCCGGTGCACCGCGTCTGGCCAAGCATTTTGATGAGATCGATACCGCACACAAAGGCTATGTCACCCCAGAGCAGTTAAAAGCATTCTTTGAGGCCAAAAAAGCCAAGTGGGAAAAGAAACGCGCCGAATGGGAAGCCAAAATGGTTCAGAAGCGCACGGAGGAATTCCATCGTGCGGACGCCAATCATGACGGCGTGGTCAATCTGGATGAGTGGCTGGCATTCAAGCCGGAGCATCCCGGTTTCTTTGGCCGGATCTGGCATCGCTGGTTCGGTCACCACCATCATCATGGCGATTTTGGTGGACCTGAAGGTTTTGGCGGTCGTGATGGTGACCGTGGCGGCGATCATGGTGATGGTCGTGGCGATGGCGAGCATCATGGTGGTTTTGGTCACCGTGATCAGGGTGAGTGGTTCAAAAAAGTGGATGCCAATGGTGACGGACAGATCAGTCTGGACGAAGCCAAAGCTTCTGCCCCTTGGATCGCACAACATTTTAATGAAATTGATACAGACCATAACGGCTTGATTAGTCAAGATGAACTGCGCGCCTACTTTAAGGCGAAGCATGACGAGTTCCATCGTAACCCGTCCGCGTCTTGATACGCTGAGGGATCTCGGGTAGCTGCCCGGGATGCTGCTGGGCAGGACCGGATTGGACTATAAGAGAGAGGATGCAGCGGTGAGTTTTTCACATTTAAGGTCAGTCGGTCCCCTAATGTCGATCATGATGGGCGTCTGTATGGCAGGTGCCGTACAGGCCGCGCCGCCCCCCAGCACCACGGCTAAAGCGGCAGCGCCCGTTGATCCCCTGGTACAGCAATACAAGTACAAGGCTCAATCTGTGCATGATGCCAAGTGGCTAAAGGCGCACCCCAATGCGCAGCCCAAAGGCTGGATCAAGACCCTGCCGCATCGCTATCGGGTGGTCAAGGTTCATGGCAAGACGTATTACTTTGCCAATCACCATTACTATCAGCGTAGCGGCACTGGCTTTGTGGTGGTCAAACCGCGCTTCTGATTTAAGGATACGTGTTGCGGTTGCATCCTTATCCTGATATCCACGCTTAAGTGGCAGCTCATCATGATTGTTTTATGATGAGCTTTTTTTGCTTGTGCGCAGGTATTTTAGTTTTGCGGTAGCATTTCGTCATGCGTCTCTGAACGCCAAAGCAGGACGTGGCCATTGCGCAGGACGAGCGTATCGACGGACGTGCCGCGCATACGGAGTGGTGACGTGCCTAAACTCATCGTGGAGTGACTTTCCGCTACGGCTGTCTTCTGATCGGGTGCAAGCGTGATTTTGTCGATCGTCACGTGATAGTCTTCGGTCCATTGCTCGCCGGGGTTTCGATGTCATAGTAATGTCGGACATCGTTCTCAGACAGGATGCGGTCTCCATCACCACCCCAGCCCGTGATGAATGGAAATACCCCGAGTAGCGCCCACTTTCTCAATTTTTTCCCCACTTAATCGATGTATGGTGTACTGGAGCATAATCGGCTGTGCTGATTATTTAAGCTGCTTGCGGTTTTTTATCACCGATATGGGGAGTGGACACCGCCCTCAAGGTGGTCGGCGATCTTGTTGCCACCTTTCGTATGCTTTTCTTGGGAGAAATCTCAATTTGGCGACAGAATCCGCTACAATACAACGCCGCATTTGCTGTAAGTCCGCCTGACGTGACCCGTACGGCTTCTTCGTGATAGGGGAGAGCATGTGATGGTGCGTCTGTGTCGTCGGCAAATCTATGTCCACACAAGAATGATAGGAGCCACCCGATGTCTTTGAATAGTGCAGGTCGCCGTTTCCGCGACGCCATTGCCGCCGAAAAACCACTGCAAGTGATGGGTACGGTCAATGCCTATGCCGCCATGATGGCGACGCAGGTCGGCTATAAGGCCATTTATCTGTCGGGTGCTGGCGTTGCGAACTACTCCTACGGTCTGCCTGATCTCGGTATCACCTCCCTGGAAGACGTGCTGATCGATGCACGCCGTATCACAAGCCGGGTGGATACCCCGCTGCTGGTGGATATCGATACCGGCTGGGGCGGCGCATTCAACATCGCCCGTACCATCAAGGAAATGATCCGCGCCGGTGTCGCTGCCGTGCATATCGAAGATCAAGTGGCTCAGAAGCGCTGCGGTCATCGTCCGAATAAAGAAATCGTCGCCACCAGCGAAATGGTTGACCGCGTCAAAGCCGCCGTCGATGCCAAGACCGATGCCGACTTCGTGGTGATGGCGCGTACCGATGCGCTGCAGATCGAAGGTCTGCAAGGCGTGATCGACCGTGCCTGTGCCTTCGTCGAAGCCGGTGCCGATGCCATCTTCGCTGAAGCCATGACCGACATCACCATGTACAAGAAAGTCTGTGACGCGGTCAATGTCCCTGTGCTGGCGAACATCACCGAATTTGGCACCACCCCGTACTACACCCGTGAGCAACTGGGCGAGCAGGGCATCGCTATGGTGTTGTACCCGCTGTCCGGTACCCGTGCCATGCAGAAAGCAGCACTGGCTGTCTATGAAGCGGTACGTAAGGAAGGCACACAGGTCAATGTCCTCGACCTGATGCAGAAGCGCGATGAACTGTACCAGTTCCTCGACTATCATTCCTACGAAGACAAACTGGATGCGCTGTTTAAAGCCGACAAGGTCTAAATAAAATCAATCTTGAGATAGGCGTTCCGGCGCTTGCAGCCATGCAGAGCCGGATTGCGATATAACAACATTCACCCAAAGGAAACATCAACATGGCAGAAGCAAAAGTACTCTCCGGTGCAGGCCTGCGCGGTCAGGTCGCCGGTAAAACCGCCCTCTCAACCGTGGGTAAAGAAGGCGCTGGTCTGACCTATCGTGGCTACGATGTGCGTGATCTGGCCGAACATTGCGAATTTGAAGAAGTCGCTTACCTGATTTTCTTCGGCGAACTGCCGACTGCGGCCCAACTGGCTGCCTACAAAGCCAAGCTGAAAGGCCAACGCGGCCTGCCGCAAGCGCTGAAAACCGTGCTGGAAAACATTCCTAAAGACGCTCATCCGATGGATGTGATGCGTACCGGCTGCTCCATGCTGGGTAATCTTGAAACCGAGCAAAGCTTCGCTGAGCAACAAGACGCGGCAGATCGTCTCTTGGCTGCATTCCCGTCGATCATCACTTACTGGTATCGCTTCACTCATGATGGCGTGCGTATCGAGACTGAAACCGACGACGACAGCATTGGTTCGCACTTCCTGCATCTGCTGACTGGCAACAAGCCGAAAGCGCTGCACGCACAGACCATGAACGTCTCGCTGATCCTCTATGCAGAGCATGAGTTCAACGCGTCGACCTTCACCGCACGCGTCTGTGCCTCGACCTTGTCTGATATGCATTCCTGCATCACTGGTGCGATCGGCTCGCTGCGTGGCCCACTGCATGGCGGTGCCAACGAAGCCGCCATGGACATGATCGAGAAATTCACTAGCCCAGACCAAGCTGAACAAGAAATGCTGGCGATGCTGGCCCGCAAAGACAAGATCATGGGCTTTGGTCATGCCATCTACAAGGACAACGATCCGCGTAACGGCATCATCAAGCTGTGGTCCGAAAAGCTCAGCAAAGACGTCGGTGACACCGTACTGTATCCGGTCTCCGTCCGCTGTGAAGAAGTCATGTGGCGTGAGAAGAAACTGTTCTGTAATGCCGACTTCTTCCATGCGTCGGCCTACCACTTTATGGATATCCCGACCAAGCTCTTCACCCCGATCTTTGTGATGAGCCGTCTGACGGGTTGGGCTGCTCACGTGATGGAGCAACGTGCTGACAACCGCATCATCCGTCCAAGTGCTGAATATACCGGCCCTGAGCTGCGTCAAGTGACGCCGATTGCCCAACGTGGTTAATCAGGTCCGTTCATGAGATAAAAAAATCCCCCGATTTCGGGGGATTTTTTTTATGTGTGCCCAGCAATTATGGACTTGCTACGGTGCAGGAACAATAAAGTTTGGCATGTTCGAAGCTGACGCGCCGAATCCCAACAGATCCTTATAGCCACTGGTGTTAAAACTGTAAGTTCCAGCTGCTAAAGGGGTATTGGCTGTAGCGAGGACCTGAGCACCATTCACACTGGATGTCAGCGTGAACTGACCCAGACCTGTCGTTGGATAGACCGAAATGGTTGGTGTGGTGGGTGCCAGCGGGTGGTTAAACTGAAGTATAAAGCTTGGCGTGCCTGTGGATAGCCGTGAGGTTTTGGGATCATAGTTGCTATTCAACTCGAAGATGCCCAGAAACTGGAATGAGTCATTTTGACCATCATTGTTGATCCAGGTCAGGCTGCGGGCCTGACTGGACATATCGATGACCAGCGGGTCGTTAAAGGCGAAACCGTCAGCCAGTGCACGCCATGCCGTCTGTATGGGGACCGAGTTTGGCGTGCTACTGCCTGAGGTGGCATAAAACAAATTAGCGGTGTAGTTATCGCTGATCGGGTTGGGTACCAGATTCGTCGCAAATCGTGACGAACGAGCCGACAGCGTCCCGCCATCAGGGAATGTATCCAGATAGCCCTGCAAGGGCGTGGGGGTGGAGAGCGTGATGCGATCTGATAGCGTGGCACTGTCTATTGTGCCGCTGATCGCATAGTTGTAGCGTGAGCCTTGGAGATCCAAATTGCGTGTGATGGTGGCGTCATGCAGGACTTCTTGTGATCCAGATGGACTGACGCTATCTGCATACGATGTACCGCTACTATCCAGGGTCAGCACCGTGTTATATGTCGTAGGTGTTGCCATGATCTGAGCATTGAATGCGCCCGATACGGGAATCCATGTTGCACTGGCGCTGTCGTATTGTTGTAGATTCAGTCGGGCATTAAAAGCGCTGTTGGCTGTTGCTGGGTTGGTCGGCGCTGTTAATGTCAGTGCCAGGGTGCCCTGTAGACTGGCTGTGGTGAGAGAGCAGTTTTGCAGTGTGGCTGTGAGCGTATCACCAATCGACAGCTGTTTGTTATTGTCCGTGTCGTTCCAGATCCAAGAGATTTGTCCACCATTGCCGCAAGGGATTAAGGTTGCAAAGCCGTGTTGCTGTACCCGGATTGACATGGCGGCAAAGTCGCTAATCCGTAGGAGATTATCTGGTAATGTCATGGCAAGTGCAGTCATCGAGATACTCGCGTTGACCGTATCTTGAGTTGATGCGACCGGTGTTGGCCAATGAGCGAGTGTGGCAATGGAGGCTGGTGGCAGATTGGGTGTCGTCGAGGTGGTGCTTCCTCCGCCACCGCATGCTGTCAGCATGAAAGGGAGACCTGACAGCAGTGTCAATATTGAGGTCGTACGGAAGCGGGTTTGAGCGGTGACCATGAAAAATGAAGCCTTTAATATATTGTTAGAAATCAACATGAGTGGAGTGACAAGATCGTCTTTCCATGACGGCGAGATGTTCAGTCATCGATGTGTAAACCTACAAATTTTAGCAATGCTACCTCAGCAAGTGTGGATAAAAAATCTTTATCTGCTCGGTTTAAAAATTATTTCATCACATTTTCACATACTCAAGTGAACTGGCTGCTTCTCTTGCAAGTTCAAAACGATAAGATAGCTGGGCAAGATCAGAAATCAGGCTTTGTCGATCCCTTTTTCCTTACACACTGAAGGATGTACACCATGTCTACGGAGTTGCACGTTGTAGGTCGATCTGCCCTCTGGGTCAGCATGCTGAGCTGCACGATGGCGGTCCATGCCGCATCATCCATTTCAACCGTCACGGTCTATCCGGGCAGTGCCACTGTGGACCGCGTGGCCTCCGTCGAGGCGGGTACCAAACAGGTGGTCTTCGATTGTCTGCCTGCGGGGATCGATCAGCAAAGCCTGCAACTCTCAGCCGATGCCGATGTGAGTATGGGCGAGATGAGCATCAAGACGATCGACCGTGCCGCCTCCAACTGCGCCACCCATCCATTGGATCAGCAGATCAAGGTATTGGAAGACCAGAAAGCCGCCTTGCAAGCCGAATATGATGCCCTTGATCTGGTCAAAGGCTATCTCAAGAGCGTATCGGGTAGTGATACGAGCAGCACGACACCGCGGACGGATAACCGCAGTGTCGCCGCCACGGTAGAGACCCTGCGGCGCTCGGGGCAAGACACCAATCTGCGCCAGTATCAGCTTACCCAGAAAATGAACGATCTCGACCGTCAGCTTGAGCCACTGCAGTCCGAGCGTGGGCGTGCCCAGAGCGGGGGCAAGGTCATCAGTGTCCGTGCTAGTCTCTACACCACGCATGCTGCCGATGTGCATTTGCGCTATCAGGTACGGAATGCCAACTGGACACCGGCCTATCGCGCCGTGCTGGACAGTGCCAGTGGTCGTCTGCATATCGAGCGTAAGGCGCAGGTGATGCAGGCGACGGGGGAGGATTGGAGCGGGGTCAAGCTCACCTTGTCGACGGGGCAGCCACGTGCCAATACCGAAGCACCGCAGCCGTATTCATGGCTGATTAGTATTACACCCCCTCAGGTCATATCAAATCTTGCTTATGCAGCAGCTATGCCAGCCCCGATCGCTCCTGCGCCAATGGTGCGTCAAGCAGGGCGTAAAGCTGCCAATGAGGATGAGGCTCCTGACTTTACTGTCAATGTGGTCAATTATCCTTACAGCACGACATTCAATATCCCCGGTCGGATCGATGTGCCGTCCTCCAAGGAGAGTGTGGCATTTGTGCTGGGGCAGTATGATGCGCATGCCGATCTCTTTGTCCGTACCACGCCGTCGCGCAGTACCGATGCCTTCCTGATGGCGACGCTGCCACGTCCCGATGGCATTTGGCCGCAAGGGCAGATGGCGCTGTATCGGGACAGTGCTTTCGTTGGCTCGACGCGTCTGAACTTTGACCGTGATGATCATCTGGAGCTGTCTTTCGGGCAGGATGAGCAGGTGGGCGTGACGGTAGAGCCTGAGCAGACCAATGAGGGTCAGACGACCTTCAGCGGGCGACGTGAGCGGCATGTGATGCATGCCTATACGGTGCAGAACCGTCATAGCCAGTCCATCAAGCTTGAGGTACTGGAGGCGGCACCTGTGGCTGAGAATGATCAGGTGCGCATCACGACGCAGTTTGATCCCAAGCCTGCAGATACCGAGTGGCAGAAGCGTCCGGGTATCACGCGCTGGTATCAGAGCTTAGGTGCGGGTAAGACGGCGCGCTTTAGCGGTGATTATCTGATCAGTGTGCCGAAGGATGCGGATGTGAGGGGAATGTGACGGAAATGATGATCTATCCTTATCGCGTGGTGTTTGCGGGTCAAGCATATCTGTTCGGCTGGTATACCGCTCAGGACGGGTTAGATTATTTTCTGATGAATGAGCAGGATGAGCCTCGAGTCTTTGAGTCGCTTGAAGAGATGCGGACTCAAGTGAGTCTTCCTGTGGATTCGGGTGATCCTTACCGTGTTGATCTGGGTGCCTTCTGGACCGACTTAAAGCATTTACAACCTGATCAGCCCTGTGGTGAGGATGTCTGCAAGTGTTTGCTCTCGGGCTATGAGTTCTTTGAGGATATGTTGC
>JASLEL010000094.1 GCA_030151145.1 Aquirhabdus sp.
GCCTCGGAGTCGCTCAGCTTTACCAAGGGTCTGTTTGATGTCGATGAGCCGGATGTCTGGGATAAGGATCTGACCGATGCGATCCAGCTTTGGATTGATGTTGGGCAGCCCGATGAGACTCGGATCAAGAAAGCCAGCAACCGCTCAGGCAAGGTGGCTGTGATGAGCTATAGCACCAGTACCGATGTCTGGTGGAGCGGGATCGAGAACAAGATCAGCCGTATGGAGAATGTCACTGTTTATGCATTGCCACCGGAAACCAGTGCCGCACTCACGGCGCTGGTCACACGCTCTATGCGCCTCAGTGTCACTATTCAGGATGAAGAAATTCTGGTCGCATCGGACGATGGTTCGGTCGATGTACATTTGCAGGTATTGAAGCGCGGACTATAAGCGTAGCGTTTGATGAAAATACCAAAGAGCCTGCGTGATGCAGGCTCTTTTATTTCGCGTACCAGTCAGTCACAGGCTATGCGGTCACCAACCGTTCTTCAAAGAAGGCCAGTGTGCGATGCAGGGCTTGTTGGGTGGGGTGACCTGCTTTGTCCACCAGATCTTTAGTCAGTACGGAGTGCGCATAGACCGGGATGTGATGGGCATTGAAAGGCGATGAGTCGATTTCGATGGCTTCAAAACCGTCGCCCAGTTCTTCTTTCAGATGCGTGAAACGCGCTTTGGGACACAGGATGTCCCAAGTGAAGCGCAGGCCCAACACCTTGATGTCTTCCTCGGCGATGCGCTGCTTGATGATGGCAAGTTCTGCATCGCTTACATGCAGATCACGGCGTGCGGCAGGTGTGATACCCGCTGGCAGTGACGGCTGGGACAGTACCGGCGCCATGACGACCGGATCGACCATCAGGCTCAGAGCGAAGTTCCCTGTCAGGCACATGCCGACTACACCGACGCCTTTGCCGCCGCATTCGGCGTGGATGGCGCGACACAGTGCACGCAGATAGTCGGTAATCGGGCTGGATTTACGAGTGGCGAACGCAGCAAATTCCTTGCGGATGCAGGCGCGAGCCATGCTGTCTGCCATGTAGAGCGGATCATAGCCACGACCGACCGTGCCAAACAGCGAGGGCATGATCGCAGTAAATCCTTCATCTGCCACACGGCGGGCAAAGTCGATGACTGCCGGGGTGATGCCGGGTACTTCATGGATGACGAGTACGGCGGGTCCTGTACCCCGACGGTAGACCGGATAGCTGGCTGATTCATGGGTGAATGTCGCGCATTCAAATCCGTCAATCGGGGTGTGGGTCGTCATCAGCAGTATCCTTAAGGGAGTTTGTGTACTGCCGAGTTTAGCCGAGAATCACATCAGACTGGATATGCTGACTGATGGATTATTTCAATCAATGCCAAGTATATGATCCGTCGATTTAAACAACTCGGACGTCTTAAGATGTGGATTATGGCTTGCCGGCATGGGAGTAGTTCATCATCTGCTGTTCGTTGCGCATCTGTTCGGCGTCATCTTTGGCCTGCTGGCTTTGCTCGGGTGACGTGTCATGGCAGCGGACGCGATGAGCAATGCTGCTGTCGATGTCGGATTCACGGTATTCGCACTTGGGCGCAGGTATGCCATTGCTGGCTTGTGTCGGGGCTGTATTGATCGAGCAAGCGCTGATGATAGCGACAAATCCGAGCATTGCCACGCTTGCGATAGGGCGTGTCAGGACGGTCGATGAAATCGTCGTATGATACATAAAAATCTTCCTGAATCATTCATTTGTGTTTTATGGAGGAGCGTGGTTGCTCATACCTTTAATAAAGCACAAATTAGACCAAAAAGACAAGAATTGATGATGTGGCGCATGCAGTTTTTCGATAAAGACTGCATGCGCTAATGTGAGGTAGGGTTTATTTGAAGAAATAGCCGGTTTCGGGTGAGCTGGCATTGGCGTAGGCTTTTTTGGCCATACGACCGGCGAGATAGGCTTCACGGCCTGCTTCGACGGCTTTTTTCATGGCTGAGGCCATCAGTACCGGCGAGCGAGCGGCGGCGATGGCGGTATTCATCAGGACACCCGCGCAGCCGAGCTCCATCGCAATTGCAGCATCGGATGCAGTGCCCACGCCCGCATCGACGATGATCGGCACTTGCGCGTTTTCCAGAATCAGACGGATGTTATGTGGATTGGTCAGGCCCAGTCCTGAGCCGATCAGGCTACCGAGCGGCATGACCGCGACACAGCCCATGTTTTCCAGCTCTTTGGCGATGATCGGGTCATCCGAGGTATAGACCATGACTTCAAAGCCATCATCGATCAGCGTGCGTGCAGCTTTGAGCGTATCTACGACATTGGGATAGAGCGTCTTGGTGTCGCCCAGTACTTCGAGCTTGACGAGGTTATGACCATCCAAGAGCTCGCGTGCGAGCATACAGGTGCGTACCGCGCTGTCGGCATCGAAGCAGCCTGCGGTATTCGGCAGGATGGTGTATTTATGCGGCGGGATGGCATCAAGGAGATTAGGCTCACCGGGATTTTGGCCGATGTTGCTGCGGCGAATGGCGACGGTCACGATCTCGGCACCACTGGTCTGGATCGCAGTGGCTGTTTCCTGCAGGTCTTTATATTTGCCCGTACCCACGAGGAGGCGTGAGTGGAAGGTGCGTGTGCCGACGGTCAGCAGTTGATCAGCGAGGGTGGTAGCATCGTGTGGGGCATTCATCATTCGGACTCTTCTTCATAGATCACGAGTTGCAGGTCATCAAGCGGGTCGCCGTCTTCGACATCAAAGGCGACGATCACGGGACGATCCGGAAAATCCTGTTGCAGTTTGGCTTGCCACATGGCCTGAAGCTGCTTGCCCAGGGCGATGAGTTCATCACGCGTCGGCGTGACTTCGGGCTCTAACGCCTGTACCAGTTCCAGCAGATGGCGATGATTATACAGCGCCTGTACGGTCGTTTTGTCAAAACCGGAGACGATCAGCAGCTCAAGATAATCATCGTGATCCGGCGCATTATCCAGATAAATGCGTTCTTCATGCAGTACGAAGTCAGGCCAGAGCAGATTGGCGGCACTGTTGAGCAGTGTGGTGGTGGTCGGCGCGGTAAGAGAGCTTTGATGATCCATGGTTCAGTGACCTTCACAGTGATGCACGCGTTGAGCGGCGGACAAATCAGCCGCCACCGACGGCATGGACGATTTCAATTTTCAGGCTGTCTTGCAAGAGGTATTCGGCATGGCGGCTCTTGGGCACCAATGCACCGTTAATTTCTACCGCATAGCGTTTACCAGCCAGCCCCAGTTCTGTAGTGAGCGCAGCCAGTGTTTCGGCCGTGGTTTCCAGAGGTGCACCATTCAGCAAGATAGAGATCGTCATCTCAGCCTCCATGCAGTCCACAGCCAGCCCGCGATAAACGCGAGCCCACCCAGCGGGGTGATGATGCCAAGCCAGTGCGGTGCGCCTAGTGCCATGAGATAGAGCGATCCACAGAATAGAATAATCCCGATCTGGAGCAGGCGTGCCGCGACATTGAGGCGAGATAATGGGGTAATGCGGATCAGGACACCAAGCAGAAGCAAGCCAAGCGCGTGTACGAAGAAATACAGCGTGGCCGTATGCCACCAATACTCTGCCGGACTATGCGATGTGAAGTGCAATGCATGTGCACCAAATGCCCCCAGCATGACAGCGATAGCAAGATTGATGGCAGCAGTAGCGGACCAGTTCATGGCGATGGTGTATTGATCATGAAGAAAACATTCTAACAGAGATTCAGACCACCCATACGCCCGGTTGATCAGGAAATACCCTGATCAACCGATGTGTCGCGTGCGTCTTTTTTACCGTCTCAACCAGCGGACATCGCCAGTCGAATTTTGTCCATGGCATTTTTTTCCAGCTGACGGATACGCTCGGCTGAGACTTTGTATTCGGCTGCCAGTTCGTGCAGCGTGGCTTTTTCGTCATCGAGCCAGCGGCGCTTGAGGATGGTGCGTGAACGGTCATCCAGCTTGCCCATGGCATTGGCCAGCGCGCGGTTGCTGTGGGCTTCCCAGTCTTGCTCTTCGACTTCACGTGCGGGGTCGAAGCGGTTGTCTTCGAGGTACGTGACCGGTGCGACGCGACCTTCATCCTCATCGTCGGCCTGTGCCTCAAACGACGCATCGTAAGCGGTCAGACGGCCTTCCATCTCAAAGACTTGCTCAGGCGTGACGTTCAGATCGCGTGCAATGTCTTCGGCTTCCTGTTGGGTCAGCTTGCGGCTGGATTTCTTGAGAGAGCGCAGGTTAAAGAACAGCTTACGCTGCGCTTTGGTGGTGGCGACTTTGACGATGCGCCAGTTGCGGATCACAAACTCATGAATCTCGGCTTTGATCCAATGCACAGCAAAGGACACGAGACGCACACCCATCGTGGGGTCAAAACGCTTGACGGCTTTCATCAGGCCGACGTTGCCTTCCTGAATCAGATCGGCCTGCGGCAGACCATAACCGGCATAGCTGCGGGCGATATGCACGACAAAGCGCAGATGCGAGAGGACCAGTTCACGTGCGGCATCCACGTCGCCATCATAGTAATAACGCTCTGCGAGTTCTTTTTCCTGCTCGGGCGTCAGGATGGGGATCTGGCTGATCGTGTTGATATAGGCGCCCAGATTGACACCGGGAGCGGTCAGCGACAGCGAGTTTAACGAAATCGGCGCATGCGCAGTCGCCGCAGGCAACAGGGCCTGTGTGGTCGGGTCAGAAGACGCAGGCGAGTTGGGCGCGGTGCTGGCTTGGTGAGCAGGATGTTCACTCAAGGGACTGACGCTCATGAAAATTCCTAAAACAAATAACAGACATGATGGAGGTTTATTCTGCCATAGAACCGTGCTGATTTTTGTAATCAAGCTGTGAGCAGGATCAACTTTTTTTGAACGAATCGTTCAATTGAGAGATCCTGCTTTAGATGTGCAAAATAGCTCAGGTTTTCTATGTAGATAGCGATGCCATGACTGGCTTTTTACTTCATTGGGGGCTCAAGACCACATTGCAAGTAGGCTAGTGGTGTTGCGATCCGGCCGCGTGCCGTACGCATTACATAGCCTTGCTGGATGAGGTAGGGCTCGACCACATCCTCCAGCGTGCCGCTGTCTTCGGCGAGTGATGCGGCAAGGGATTCCACCCCGGCTGGACCACCGTCAAAGCGCTCCAGCAACATCTGCAAATAGCGTCGGTCCAGCGTATCAAGTCCTTGTTTATCCACGGCCAGCATGTCGAGCGCACGTGCGGCGATATCAC
>JASLEL010000359.1 GCA_030151145.1 Aquirhabdus sp.
TCGCCTTCAGACAGGTCCACGGCATAGCGGGCATCAAACTGCTGCGGCGCCTGATAGCGCACTTCGGGTACCGATACCCGGCGCTCGCCCTGCGTAAATGACTTAAGCGCCAGCTCTTCAAAACGCTGTTGCAGCAGCTCAGGCGACAGATTGCCATAGGTCATGAAGACCGCATTGCTCGGATGATAATGCGACTGGTAGAAATCTTTGAGCGCCTGATGCGTCAGTGTCGGGATATCGGCAGGATCACCGCCCGAATTGTAATGATAGGTCGTGGTCGGATAGAGATGGTGTGCCAACTGATGATAGAGCTGATCGGTAGGCGAACTCATCGCGCCTTTCATTTCATTAAAGACGACGCCTTTATAGACTGGTTTGCCGTCTTCAAGCTCAATGCGGATACCTTCCTGAGCAAAGTCGAGCGGATGCAGATTGGCAAAGAACGCCGCATCCAGATAAACCGACAGCAGATTAAAAAAATCGGCCTGATTTTGTGAGGCAAAGGGATAAGCCGTCCAGTCAGATGCCGTAAAGGCGTTCATGAAGGTATTCAGCGAACGCTTGAGCATCGAGAAAAACGGATCGCGTACCGGATAACGCTGCGAGCCACACAGGGCGGTATGCTCCAGCACATGGGCAATCCCGGTGGAGTCCATCGGCTGCGTGCGAAACGCCACCAGAAAGACATTCTCATCATTATCTGCTGCCAGATGATAATGCACTGCACCCGTTGCACGATGACGATACTCCATCAGCTCCGCGTTTAATGCAGCAATCGGCGCACGACGCAGCAGCTCGAAAGTCGCATAAGGCTGGCTGGCAGACTCGGCAAAAGGAGAGGAAGGTAAAGCAGCAGTCATGAAAACTCCAATGATGCAGGAAAACGGCACACGACATCCATGACAGATATAGGCGGTCCCCCTGCCTAAAGATAAGCAAGAGATGTTCTGATTATTGGGGGTTTTATTGATGGATAGCAAGGATTTTGTCGTATGAGCGGATTGCATGTGATCGACAAAAGTGGAGTTAGCGTGATCTTCGTGTATTTAAGGCTGTTTTATCGACATGTCAGACCCGAATCGCCTTTTGCATGAACATCGTTACTGTTCATCAGCCGATTGTGTGGCTTACACTTTTTAGCGATAATGGCGCCGCCGCTCTGATGCCGCCACCTTATTCATGGATACTGTCATGACCATGTAGCGACCGCGTCGGATCATCATGTCTGTTCATCTTGCCGGGAAATCCTGTTTATGTCTATCACCCTCTATGGAATCGGAAACGCGCTGGTCGATCAGGAATACCCGATTGATGATGCCTTCCTGACCAAAACCGGACTCGCCAAAGGCACCATGCAACTGACGGATGCAGACACTCAGCGCGCCATGATGGATTCACTGAGCGAGCACACCCAAAGCGCGGGTCAAGTCAGTGGCGGCTCGGGTGCCAATACCATCTACGCATTCAGCGCCTTGGGCGGCAAAGCGTTCTACGCCTGTCATGTCGGCAACGATGATCTGGGGCAGTTTTATCTGGATGATCTCTCTGCAGGCGGCGTGCATGTATCGCCACAGTCAGCAGGCATTGGTCAGACGGGCACCTGTCTCGTACTAATCACGCCGGATGGCGAGCGCACCATGATGACCCACCTCGGCATCACCACCGATTTGTCGATCAATCAGATTGATCTCTCACCGCTCGCCAATGCGCAGTTTTTATATATTGAAGGTTATCTCGCCACCAGCCAGACCGCACGCGATGCGGTACGTCATGCGCGGGCACAGATCAAAGCTGATGAGAAAAACACCACCAAAACCGCCATCAGTCTCTCCGACCCTGCCATGGTGCAGTATGCCAAAGACGGCCTCTTGGACCTGATCGGCGATGGCGTCGACATCCTGTTCTGTAATGAACAGGAAGCACTGATGTTTACCGATGCACCTGATGTCAAAGCGGCAGTCCGCGCGCTACAACAATACAGCCCGCTCGTGATCGTCACCCGTGGCGCAGAGGGTGCACTGGTCGCCTATCAGGAAGAAGTGCATGTCGCAATCGAGGCTCACCCCGTGGCTAAAGTCATCGATAGTAATGGCGCTGGTGATGCATTCTCGGGGGCTTTCCTCTATGGCTTGAGCCAAGGCTTCACCTTGGGTAAATCTGGCGATCTGGCAGCTGCGATTTCGGCCACACTGGTCGGTCAGTTTGGTGCCCGCCTGCGCCGTGAGCAATATGGCGAGATCCTGACCACCATCCAGAATGCCGAGCAATGATTGCCATCGGGACATGACCTTACGTCTTGCTCCCGATGCACTACCCACCATGACTATTTTAATCCAACCGAGAGTCTGCAGATGATGGAAATGATCTGTAAAACCGAACAGGTCGATGAGCGCGATGCGCGCAGCTTCGATACCACCAAAGGCGAAGTGATCGTCACCCAGCGTGACGGCAAATTCTTTGCCTATCAGAACCGCTGCCCGCATTTGGGTGTCAGCCTTGAATTTCAGGAAAACCAGTTCATGGATATGGACCGTGAGTTTCTGATCTGCGCCAATCATGGTGCGCTGTTTCAGGTCGAAGATGGCATGTGCGTGTTTGGTCCCTGTCAGGGTCAGTCGCTCACCGCACTGGCGATTGAAGTACACTCCGATGGCGGGATTTATCTGAAATCCTAAACGATAGCGCGCAACGCAGTCTGTTTATCGGACAGGCAACGCAAGCACAGATCACATCAAGCAAATCTTGCGGATTTGTCACAGGCTGTATGACAAATCCGCAGGCTTGATCAGATATTTTCTACTAGCATGCATATAAATCCTGCAGCCTTTACTGGACCAGCTTAACTCAGCATGACCGCTCACACTGCCCCGACGTTTCTGTTCCCTTTTCGGGTCTATATCGAAGACACCGATGCAGGCGGTATCGTCTATCATGCCAATCATCTGAAGTACATGGAGCGAGCCCGTACTGAATGGCTGCGCGCCCACGATATCGATCACTATCTGAAAAGTGGACAGAGCGACACGGCACAAGCCCTACCAAATCATCACAACAAAAGCAATTTTCAAGACAAATCAACAGAAAATCATTTCCAAAAATTACCGAACTCGTCTTTTTCTTTTGTCGTGCATCAACTACAAATCACCTATCATCTGCCCGCACGGATGGATGACTTGTTGCTGGTCAGTGTCACTGCAGTCTCCTGTGGTGCAGCGTCTCTGGTTTTAAAGCAATGTATATATCGCCATACAGGCGATCAATCAGATGGTCTGCCCCCATCTGTACCGACGGATAAAGCCAGCCTGATCGCAGAAGCAAGTGTCACGCTCGCCTGTCTGAACGATGCCTTGCGACCACGACGCCTGCCCGATGCCATCCGCCAGTTGGTAGAACAGTATTTAAACGCCGCACCACGCCTGTGATGGCCATATGTTGGCGGCGAACACACGAATTCATCGGAGTGACATGCCGATCATGGACACTCCACACGAACATGGCACGCTTGCTGCCTGTTCAATGGTAATGACGATAACGATGCCCAGCCATGCTGCATGCTGAGCGTCACTTTTTTTATTTTTTTAAACTGACGTGATCCGGAAATGACACCTTCCCTGAATATTCTCGACCTGATTACCAATGCCAGTGTTGTGGTCAAACTGGTCATGCTGATTTTGCTGGCCGCATCCGTACTGGGTTGGTATTTCATTGCCAAACTGGAAATGCTGCATCAAAAAATCCGGAAGCAAGATCAGCACTTCGAGCAAGTATTCTGGTCGGGTGCCGAACTCAAAACCCTTTATCAGAATGCCCAGATCAACCCGAAGAAACAAGGCTACGAGTCGGTCTTTTACGAAGGCTTCTCTGAGTTCGTCAAGCTGCGCCAAAAAGGCGTCAGCCGCGAAGAGCGTCTGGCTGGTACCGAACGGATGCTGCGCGTCACGCTGGCCCGTCAGCAGGCTCCACTTGAGCAGGGTCTGCCATTGCTCGCCAGTATCGGCTCGGTGGCGCCCTATATCGGTCTGTTTGGCACGGTCTGGGGCATCATGAATGCCTTTATGGGCCTGTCACATGTACAGCAAGCCACACTCTCCGCTGTCGCACCGGGCATTGCCGAGGCACTGATTGCCACCGCTATCGGTCTGTTTGCCGCGATTCCGGCCGTACTGGCGTTTAACCGCTTCAGTGCCAAGAACGAAGCCGTCTACCAGCAGCGCAGCCTGTTTGCCGAAGAACTGACCGCCCTGCTGCAGCGGGAGACCACCTGATCATGGCGCTGTCCAATAGCCCTTTTACACGCCCCAAGCGCGAGCTGAACAGCAACATGAACGTCGTGCCTTACATTGACGTCATGCTGGTGTTGCTGGTGATCTTTATGGTGACTGCGCCCATGATCACGGCGGGTCTGACCGTCGATCTGCCCAAGGCACCTAGCAGCCCGCTGGCGGCGTCCAAGCATCCTCCAGCGACTGTGACTGTGCTCCCGGATCATAAGCTCTACGTCAGCTTTAACGGCGGCAAGGCAGAGCCTATCACACAGGATGAGCTGCAAACTCGCCTGACCGATGCGCAGAGCAACGATCCGAACTTTGCAGTCGTGATCCGCGGTGACCGCCGAGTGCCCTATGGCGATGTCGCGACCCTGATGGCAACGCTGCAAGCCAGCGGCCTTGCACAGGTCGGACTCATGACCCAACCCGTAGACTCACCCGAGCAATAATCTAAATCCGATGCGATGGCATCGCTGTATAGGTTTGATTAAATAAAGTAGGCTTGATTGAAGACTGTGCACCGTGAATTTATCTGACATTACCCCGTCCAATCTGCATGCAGAGCGGGCACCAGCGCTCGTTTCTAACCGGGGGCCTTTAGGCTTCAGCATTGCGCTGCATGTGGTGGTGCTGGTGCTCTTGATCTGGTTTGGACAAAACCTCACACCGATCCCTGAGCCCAAGCATATTCAGGCGATCATCGTGCCTGCATCGTCTTCGGGTCCTTCTGCTCCGGCGGTCTCACTGCCCAAGACCGTACAGCCCAAGCCTCAACCTGCACCTGAGGAAGAAAAGCAACCCGTCGTCCGTGAAACCGCCGAGACCGCCGCAGCCGCTGCGGCAGCCGCCTATGCCGCGCATAAACTGGAACAACAGCACGAAAAGGCCAAGGCCATCGCCGAAGAAAAGCAGCAACGTGAAGAGCAAAAACGCATAGAACGCCAGCAGGCCGAAGCCGAAAAGGCACAGGCGCGCGAAGAACAGAAGCAACTCGAACGGCAGCAAGCCGAAGCGGCCAAGCAGGCCGCAAACGCGAAACAAAGAGCCGCCAAGCAAGCCGAAATCGAAGAAGCCTTTGCTTTGAAAAAAGCGCAGGAAAAGCAAAAGCTACAGGACAAGCTCAAAGCCGAACAGCAAGCCCGAGAAGCACAAAAGCAGGCTGAAGCCGAGGCCAAACGTCAGGAAAAGCTGCAAGAAGCACAGGCTGCACGTGAAAAGCAACTGGAAGAAAAACACCAGCAAGCGCAAGAGCAAAAACGCCAGGAAAAGCTTCAGCAGGCTCAGGCCGCTCGTGAAAAACTACAGGAAGAGAAGCGTCAGCAAGCTCTTGAAAACAAACGCCAGCAAGCGCTAGAGGCCAAACAGCAAGAACAAGCCCGCAAAGCCGAAAAACTCCAGCAGGAGAAAGATACCAAGCTCGCAGAAGCCAAACAGCGTGCCGCTGACAAAGCCGAAGCCGAACGTGCGCAAAAGCAGGCCGATGCCAAAAAAGCCGCACAAGCCAAGGCAGAACAAGCTAAAGCCGATAAACTGAAGGCCGCCAAATCGGCCGCAGATGCGCGCAAGATGCTATCGCGATCCTTAAGTGATGATGATTCTGAGATCGGTACGATGAAGAGTCAGGTTGCCGCCAATGCCAAAGCCGTGAACGTCAGCAAATATAAATCACAACTGGAAAACCGAATCCAGAATGCATGGAAGGTTCCTGCTGGTTGCGAAGGACTACATCCTGCAGCCCGCTTTACTTTAACGTCATCTGGCTCTGTTTCTAGTGTTGTCGTCACCAAGTCCAGCGGCAATGATGACTGTGATGCCAGTATCAGAGCTCTGCAAAGCTTAAGTGGATTAAATGTTCCTGATGATCCTGAAGTTTTCTCTCAAGTCAGAATCCTCAGCGTCAACTTTAGAACTCATTGATATAGATGTAATCACCCGGTCAAACCCGGAAAAACGATTGATGTCGGAGCGACTAATGCAAAACTCATCCAAGACCAAACTCTTTGCAATGGCCCTGCTGGGTCTCTTGCCCTTCGGCGTCAGTCACGCTGAGCTGCAACTCGAAATCGTCAAGGCCCCTGATCAGGCACCCCAGATTGCCGTAGTGCCTTTTGAGGCCGACAGCACTCTGCAGCCGATCATCCAAAACGATCTGCAGCGCTCCGGCAAATTCGTCAGCAGTAGCAATCTGCCAGCTACACCCACCAAGAGCGCAGACATTAATATCGCCCAATGGCAAGGTGCTCAAATTCCCTATGTTGTAGTCGGTCAAGTCCACCCAAATGGCAATGCCAATACCGTGCAATATGAGCTAGTCGACATCCAGAAAGGCACCCGCCTCCTCGGCGAAAGCATGGTCGTACCTCAGAACCGCATGCGTGAAGCGGCCCACCTGATCGCCGACAAGATTTATCAGGCCCTGACTGGCATCCGCGGCGACTTCTCAGGCCGTATCGCCTATGTGCTCGTGGATAAGGTCAATGGTCAAACCAGCTATAGCCTACAGATCGCCGATACCGACGGTCAGCAACCACGTACGATCCTGACCTCGCATGAGCCGCTGCTCTCACCCGCTTGGACCGCCGATGGTAAGGGCCTCGCCTATGTTTCCTTTGAGACCGGTCGTCCAGCCATTTACCTGCAGAATCTGGCGACTGGTACACGTGAGACCATTGCCCAGTACAAAGGCATCAACGGTGCACCGAGCTTCTCACCCGATGGTCAGAGCATGCTCTTCACCAGCTCCAAAGACGGCACACCGGATATCTATCAGATGAATCTGGGCACCAAACAGATTCGCCGTCTGACCAACGACAGCGCCATCGACACCGAAGCCCGCTATTCCGCCGACGGCAAGAGTTTTATCTTTACCTCCGACCGTGGCGGTACGCCGCAGATCTATCGCTACAATCTGGATGACGGCTCGACGCGTCGCCTGACCTATAAAGGCACCTTTAATGCCCGCGCCAGCCTGAGCAGTGATGGACAGTCGCTGGCACTGGTGCATCGTGAAGCTGGTCAGCGCTTCCAGATTGCGATACAGGATCTCAACTCGGGCATCATGACGATCCTGACCCAGACGCCGCTAGACGAATCACCCAGCTTCTCGCCTAATGGCCAGATGGTCGTCTATGCCACACGCGAGAATGGACGTGGGCTGCTGTCCATCGTCTCGACCGACGGCCGCTTCCGCGTGCGTCTGCCAAGCCAAACCGGTGAAGTGCGTGAAGCTGCATGGTCTCCTACAC